>NZ_JAVRBR020000084.1:0-64792 GCF_034531165.2 Dendronalium sp. ChiSLP03b
CAAGAACAAGTTCTTAAGAATCTCAGGAATAAAGCTCATGCTCTCGGCCTTGAACTTGTGCCAATTTCGCAAGATACGCAAAATACTCCATTCTTTTCAACCCTTGCTACATAAGCCTTACGCAAAGTGTTTCTTCAGAGATGAGAAAAGTATACTTTTGTAACATTTATCGAGGGTTTGTGTAAAAGTTCCGCTTTCTAAGCGAGAGAAATAGGGATTCGCAACCAAGTGCGATGATATTCGAGGTCTTTTATGACTAACGACTCGTCGAGAAAGCAGCTAGACAAACAACTTAAAGAATTAGCGCTTTTTGCTCAACTACACTCACAGTTAAGCAAAGAGCGACGCATGTCTTTAACACAATTGATCGATACCATTTGGCTGTCAGGTAAACTTTGCCGTCCCTATAGCGGTCAATTTCAAACAATTTATGAAGATATTTATGAAGAAGCAATACAAAACCTATTTTTTTATATTTGTCAAGATAACAATATTAGCAAATATGACCCTAAGCGCGGCGAATTTTTAACCTGGGTAAATGTATTGCTAACTAAACGTTTTTTTCCAGAGGCTATACCTAAAATTATTGGGAAAGAAAATGAAATATCTTTAGAAAAGTCTCATATAGAAAATATTGCCTGCTCTGAATCTGTATCTTTGTACGATCAAATAATTCAATGTATAGAAGACGATCCAGAAGGTATTTTTATCAAAGAGTATATAAAAAATCGTCCAGAAGTAAATTTTCAAGCAATCGCGAGAAAAAGGTATTCTGGGATTCCCTGGAAAGATATATCGGTCGAATGGGGAATCGGAATTACAACATTAAATACTTTTTTCCAAAGATGTCTAAAAAAATTTGCTCCTTTATTACAAGAGTACTTATAGATTTTATATCATTTCATCAAATAGTCAAAAACTATGGGTAACCAAACAGCTTTTTTAACATTTTCAGGAATTATATCTCCAAGCGCAAGGCAGTTCGCTGAACAATTATGTAGGCAACAAGCTACACCAAAAAAGGGCGAACAAGTTCGTCTCAATACCTTAGCTGTATCGTTTGTGAATTCATATCTACAATACATGAGTGTTGAGACAGATTTAGAAGCGAGTGACTGCTGGAATCCAGTACAGCAGTTACTTATGGATGTTGCTGATTTATCAATAAAAAATATAGGCTCTTTAGAATGTCGCCCAGTTTTGGAAGGAGAAGAGTTTGTCTATGTGCCACCCGAAGCACAATCAAACCGAATTGGCTATGTAGCTGTGCAGATTAGTAAATCTTATCGAGAAGCAAAGTTATTAGGGTTTATTAAAGAAGTATCAACTGATATATTAGCGATTAGCCAATTGAGTTCGTTGGAGAAGTTACTAGAGTATTTAACTCAATTAAATACAGCAAAATTAACCGTTCAATCTCAGATAAGTAATAGTTTGATACAACTAACACAATGGTTTGACAATATTATTGATAATAGTTGGCAAGAAATTGAAGCCCTATTAAGTACTCAAGCAATTTATGCAGATAGCAGTCTCAGAAATACAAAACATGCTTTTATTAGTAGGGGTAAGTTAATTGAATTGAGACAACGAAAGACTGAGCAAACAGTAGTTTTAGTTGTTACTCTCACTCCAGAAAACGAGTCAGAGATGGACGTAATTGTAGAAATACATCCCACAAAAGGAGAAATTTATTTACCCCAAAATCTACAACTCAAGATACTAGACCTGGAGGGAGCATGTGTGATGGAAGCCCAAACGAGAAGTACTAATAAAAATATTCAATTACAGTTTAGCGGCGAAATCGGAGAACATTTCAGCGTTAAACTAGTGCTGGGAGATAGTAGCACAATAGAAAGTTTTGCCATCTAAAGCGAATATAAAGGTTCTGCCAATGAGAAAGTTAGTTGTGCTGAAGCTAGATGGCGATTTAGAAATGGGAGTGCGGGTGACGCTGGAAATTGGCCAAGAAGGTTTTCGTCCCACGACAGAAATCTCTGGATACTTGCCTGCAAATCCAGACATAGCAACAGTAATTGACCAGTGGCAGTCAACTTATAGTAGTCTGTGGAAATTTACCCGCATCAAAGCCAAAAAAATTGTTTACGATGGTTCAATTTCCCAGCGACGGGAGGACTGTTATAACTTAACTAATGAATTGCGATCGCATCTCAATAATTGGTTACTCTCAGAGTCTTTTCGTCCCGTGCGAGAAAAATGGCTCAAACACTTAATGCCAGAAGACGAAGTCAGGATCTTGATTCGCACTGCTTGTTTGCAACTCAAGAAACTTCCTTGGCATTTATGGGATTTAGTGGATCGGGATTACCCAAATGCTGAAGTTGCTTTGAGCGTTCCAGAATCAGAACAAATAGCAACTACATTGCACTCAGCTTCTGATAAAAAGAAAATCAGAATTTTAGCGATTTTGGGCGATAGCGAAGGTATTGATGTCGAACAAGACCGTCAATTACTAGAAAAATTACCCGGTGCTGCTACAACTTTTTTAGTAGAGCCTCAACTTCCAGACCTCAACGATGAGTTGTGGAAACAACCCTGGAATATTTTATTTTTTGCCGGTCATAGTCAGACCGAAGGTGACAATGGTCGCATCTATATTAATGCAACAGACAGCATCACGATCGCCGACCTCAAGTATGCTTTAAAAAAAGCCGTTGCTCAAGGCTTGCAGTTAGCAATTTTCAACTCCTGTGATGGATTAGGATTAGCAAAAGAGTTACAAGATTTGCAGATTCCGCAAATCATTGTGATGCGCGAGCCAGTGCCAGACTTAGTGGCTCAAAAATTTTTAAAGCATTTTCTAGAGGCTTTTTCTTCAGGAACTTCTATATATGCCGCAGTTCGCACTGCCAGAGAAAGGCTGGCAGGCATAGAAAAGGAATATCCAGGTGCTACTTGGTTGCCAGTTATTTGCGAACATCCTGCCGTAGTGCCCATAAATTGGTCAAAGTCCCAACGGTTTTTTAATATTCGTCGCTTCCGGACTTTGCTAATTTTGAGTTTGTTGGCGACCCTTGGCGTACTGGGAATAAGACACCAAGGAGGATTGCAGACATGGGAATTGCAAGCTTACGACCAATTCATGCGATCGCGTCCCCAGGAAAAGCAAGATTCGCGGCTGTTGATAGTTACCGTCACCGAAGAAGATTTTCAACTGCCAGAGCAAAAGCAAAGAAGAGGATCGCTATCTGATTTAGCACTAGCTCGACTACTAGAGAAACTTACACCATTAAAACCACGAACTATTGCCTTAGACATCTATCGCGATGAGCCATCTAAATCTAACCAAGCTGCTTTAGCAGATAACAAATTGTTTGCGATTTGCAAAGTTAAAGAACTCGTACAAGAGCGTCCCGGAATTTCACCGCCTTTAGGAGTGCCGCCAGAACGCCAAGGGTTTAGTGATATTGTCTTAGATGCTGACGGCGTTGTGCGTCGCCATTTATTAGCAATGCAACCAGCAGAACCTACATCCTCTTGTACTGCACGCTACGCTCTTAACGCTCAACTGGCATTTCACTATCTGGAGCAGGAAGGGATTTCTGCCAAATATACCAAATCTGGGGATTTGCAGATAGGTAACACTGTTTTTGTGCGACTGCGATCGCACAGAGGTGGCTATCAACAAGCAGATACAGGAGGCTATCAAATATTGCTCAATTATCGGTCTTCTCAAGGTTCTCCATTAGCAATTGCCCCCAAAGTCACGCTGACAGATGTGCTGAGAGGTAAAGTAAATCCCACTCAAGTCAAAGACCGAATTGTTCTAATTGGGACTACCGCTCAAAGCTTCCGCGATTACATTCCTACCTCTTACATAACTGAGGATGGTTCTCATCAGGAAATACCAGGGGTGATTTTGCAAGCACAGATGGTCAGTCAAATTGTGAGTGCAGTCAAAGATGGACGACCTTTATTATTCATTTTGCCTGTTTGGGGCGAAGTGTTATGGATTGGCAGTTGGTCTTTGATTGGTGGCATAATTGCGTGGCGCGATCGCTCAGGTATACGTCTGTTAATAGTTGGTAGCGGCGTAATCGGCGTTTTATACTTGCTCTGTTTTATTCTTTTTTGCTCTGGTGTTTGGGTTCCTCTTGTCCCGTCAACATTAGTTTTAGTAGTCGCTGGCAGTACTATGGCGATTTACCTTAATTCCCAACCAAGTCAGCGACAACTGATTGCTACAGCGTAAAAGGATTGGGTAAAAAAGTCGAGGTAGAAATAACAATGAAATTATCTATTTATAAGATTCAACTTTTTCTTGCTATCAGTTGCATACTTCTTAGCCATACACAAGTACATGCACAACTTAACCAATCGTTGATATTTGCTGCACCACCTCCACCAGCAGACATTGGCGAACCAGGTAAGCGAGCAGAAGCAGGTAGTCGCGGTTGCGGACAAAACATTAATCAGTCCTCAGTTGCTGTTCCTGCAAAGCAACTTACAGCCTTAGTGCCTGTTTATTCAAAGTCAGAATTGGTATTTGCAACTGCGATCGCGGAACATCCTAGTTTTTGGTTCTATGTTCCTTACTCCTCGTCCTTTGCATATGGAGAGTTTGTCCTAGAAGATGAAGCACAAAATCAGTCTATTTACAAAACTTCTTTAACAAGCACACCAGGAGTAGTTAGCCTTGGCTTGCCAGCAAAAGCAGCACCTTTGGAAATAGGTAAACGATACCGTTGGTATTTCAATATTTACTGTAAAAAAGATAACCAAATTATTGCGAATGTTGAAGGATACGTAAAACGAGATCAATTGAATTCTACTCTGAAAACTCAACTGGCAAAAGCGACACCAAGCCAGCGTGTAACTCTTTATGCTGCTAATGGTATTTGGTATGATGCGTTGAGCGCTGCTGGAGAACTACGTCGCACCAATCCGCAAGAGCAATCTTGGACGGCGCTGTTGCAAGCTATTGGTTTAAATGATGTGGCAACTGAACCAAAAGTCGAGTGCTGCAACCTAGAAAGTTAGCATTAAAGGGCGATCGCATAACTTGATGTTAGACAAGAATGTTTAGTGTTGTATCCGCTACAGTTACCAAAACTGCAACAGTTATGAAATCTCAAGCTGCTCAGGACTATTCTAGGTAAGTGGAAACTTCAAATGTTAGCAACCCAGTCTAAAGAGATAGGGCTTCCACATATTCCACGAGGTTTTGAACCGATACACAAATTTAGTGTGAGGATTTAGCCATGTCTTACCCGATTCCATCCAAAATGTGGCAGCGAGCTAGTATTGTAACACTGTTATTATTGATACCGTCAGTAGGAATTGCTGTTTTACGTCAGTCTGCTACAGTTGCGGTTCCAGCCAATCAGACTCCTCTTAGTTCTAGCCCAGCAACATCCATTCTACCCAATCACCCTGACTACCAAGCACTCCAGGCATTGGTACAAAAGTATAGTTGTGTCGTCTCCGTCCAAAACTTTGGCACTCTTCCTGTAAGCCGAACTGAGTTTGCCACAGTCTTGAATGCCTGTGTGAATCGGAGCAATGAGCTAATAGCGACTAACCCCAAGATAGTTACCCAAGGGGATATGAAAACCCTACAACGCTTGCAGGAACAATTCGCACCAGAGTTAGCAATCCTAAGAAGTCCGATAGATGAATTAGAAGCTTCTACTCCGACTCAGACTCCTAGAGAACGTACTCAAGCCGAGTCTACCCGAAATACTCAACTCTTACCCACGGCTCCACCCCTTAGTATTCCGTCTGATTCATCTGTGCAGGATCGAGTTGTTAACCGTGCGAATATGCCCAAACTCCAAGCTGGTAGCAGTATTGGAAGGGCTGCCCCTGAAGCCCAAACAGGTAGCAGATTCAATACAGAAAACTACAATCGGATTGAGGATAATCCTTTTCATCGCGTCAGTAATGACCCTCTTTCCACTTTTTCCATTGATGTAGATACAGCATCCTACAGCAACGTGCGACGGTTTGTTACTCAAGGGGAATTACCACCCAAGGATGCAGTGCGAATTGAGGAACTGATCAACTATTTTACCTACAATTATCCCCAGCCAAAAGGCGATCGCCCTTTTTCTGTCACCACTGAAGTTGCTGCTGCTCCCTGGAATCCTCAACACAAGCTGGTACAGGTGGGTTTGCAAGGTAAACGCCTAGAGAGCGCAACCTTACCACCCAGCAACCTAGTATTTCTGATTGATGTCTCCGGTTCTATGGATGACCCCAACAAATTACCCTTGGTGCAACAGTCCCTGAAATTACTGGTGAATAAACTGCGTCCTGAAGACCGGGTAAGTTTGGTAGTCTATGCTGGAAATGCTGGATTAGTGTTACCTGCTACTCCTGGTAGTCAGAAATCCAAAATTCTAGCGGCGATCGATCGCCTGGAGGCTGGAGGCTCTACTGCTGGTGGTCAGGGCATTGAACTTGCCTACAAGATAGCTAAACAAAGCTTCCTCAAGTCTGGTAATAATAGAGTAATTTTAGCTACCGATGGAGACTTTAACGTCGGGGTTTCCAGTGATGCCGACCTGACGCGATTAATTGAACAGAAGCGAGACCAGGGAATTTTCCTGACGGTGTTGGGATTTGGCACCGGCAATTATAAGGATGGAAAAATGGAGCAATTGGCTGATAAGGGTAACGGCAACTACGCTTACATCGATACTCTATTGGAAGCCAAAAAGGTTTTAGTTAACGATCTCAGGGGAACTCTGTTTACCATTGCCAAGGATGTAAAAATTCAGGTGGAATTTAATCCAGCGAAAGTTCAGGCATATCGCTTGATTGGCTACGAAAACCGCCTGCTGCAAAATCAGGATTTCAATGACGACAAGAAAGATGCAGGGGATATTGGCGCTGGTCATTCTGTGACAGCGCTTTATGAAATAATTCCCATCGGCACAAAAAGCGATGTGAAACTACCGAAAGTAGACCCCTTGCGGTATCAGCGTTCTGGTGTAACTGCGCCGGATGCTGCTGGCAATGAGTTGATGCAGGTGAAACTGCGCTATAAATTGCCCAAAGACAGCACCAGTCAACTAATTACCCAAACGATCCAAGATGATGATTTGAGAACTGACCAGATACCCTCCACAAACCTGAGATTTGCTGCTGCGGTAGCTACCTTTGGGATGGTGCTGCGTGACTCTGAGTATAAGGGGAACGCTAACTATGATTTGGTGATGAAATTGGCGACTCAAGCGAAGGGGGAAGACCAAGAGGGCTATCGGGGTGAGTTTATTCGTCTGGTGGAGCAATCTAGGGGGTTGATTACCAGGAAATGATTTGGATTGGAATACGGTACGAAAAGGCGTTTTAAAACCCACACAAAAGAGCGATCGCCAACAGTGTACCGCAGGCGATCGCTCTTTCTCAATCGGCAGCGTGACTAAAAAATCTGTCTTCTCTTGCGGAATGTCCAAGGCAAGCAAACTCTCTAGTCAACTAAGACACTTTTGGTTGTTGCCATAAGATAAGGTTCAATTCCGAGCAGTAGCAAGCCCCATTACTAATTTGTGGTTCGTGTTCAGCTATCCAATCATAAATTTGTGTAGCTTTTGCTAATGCCACTTTTTCTGAACGATAAAGCTGAGGAGTAGGGCAATAGGCTTGGCCATTGATATGTATAGCTGCAATCTGCCAATAGTCGCTGTCTTCACCCTCTGGTACAACGTCTAAAAACCCGTTACTGTAAGGCTCGATTATTCCTATGTTCATCTACAACCATCGAACTCTAAACCAAAGCCGATGCCAGCCAATTCTTGCGAATCAAAGCTGGAATCATCAGGGAATGCAGTAGCAACCCCTGCTAATGATTTTGTGTTCATAACCAATGGAAATCTGAATTCTTGGTCACTTTTTAGCTTGATTCCGTTATTGGCAGTAATAATGTTAAGAGCAACAAAGCAATCGAATAGCGGATAGTCTGCCCACATCAGTAGCGGCAAAATTCTGTGCGATTGAAGATTTGACCATTGATGTCTAATATCAAGTTCGGATAAATACTTATAATAAAACTGGAATCGTTGCAGTGTATCTATATTACGTCTGATGCTCAAACGGATTGCGATCGCAATCCACATTCGTACTGAAGAACTGTTGGTTCGTTATCCTCAAGCAAAAGAACTGAATATCATAATTACAGCCAATTACCTAGCAGAATGTATGGTGCCCAAAACCTAGGACGCTTGTACTTTGGACTCTGTAAAAGAGCCAATTGAGCGCTACGGAGTGCTTCAGCTTTAGTTAACTTTTTATCTGCTAACTCTTGGTAAAACTTACTCATCAATACGGCAGTAGACTCATCATCCAAATTCCACAGAGAAGCGATCGTACTCCGCGCTCCTGCTTGAAAAGCGACACCAGCAATCCCCAGTGCGGCTCGCGTGTCCCCAGCAGCTGTTTGACAGGCACTTAAGACAAGCAATTCAATCGCTTCTGGTTTGTTTTGCTCTATAGTTCGCACTAAATTACTCAACTCATTGACATAAATGCGATCGTCCCAAGCGACGATAAATGTCTCCTCAGCTTTGGAACTAAATTGACCATGAGTTGCCAGATGAACGACAGAGAAAGGTAGAGAATTAATGCGGTTTTGTAAAGACTTGCTGGTAAATTCTTGATTGAGAAGAATACTGCTGGGTAACTCAGAACTGATTTCCCTGAGTTCTTGCTTGACGTTTGGTAGTGCAGAAAATCCAGCACGTGGTTCGCTCAAGCCTGCGGCTATTGCCCTTAATTCTTTTTGCAATGGTTTAGGTTCAATTAGTTGCAGACTAGGAGTCAGTGCAATATTATACTTCTCAACTAAATACTGTTTACCATCGTAAAGAGCCGCCATTGGAATATTTCGCAACCAACCATCCAGCACAAACACTAAAGTTGGAGCCTTAGTTTCAGCTAAGGCAACTTCAGCAGGTTGAATCAGCCAGTTGTATACTTTTTCGGATAAAGACTGAACTTGTCGCAGTGTGTGGGGTTTGGGTAAATCTTGCTGTAGTTGT
Organism: Dendronalium sp. ChiSLP03b; assembly: GCF_034531165.2. Taxonomy (NCBI): domain Bacteria; kingdom Bacillati; phylum Cyanobacteriota; class Cyanophyceae; order Nostocales; family Nostocaceae; genus Dendronalium; species Dendronalium sp. ChiSLP03b. Next base: position 9,003 of record NZ_JAVRBR020000084.1, read on the forward strand.
TTTAAAGTAGTTTCTACTTCTTGTTGACTCACATTGGTAGCGTAGTGCAACCAACGCTGTTGCGGCAAGCGTAAGATTACTTCTAGTCGATTTGGCAAAATAAATGGATAGATGACTGCTGCTGTTGGATCTTGTTTTTTACTCTGCAATCTTAAATTCAAGCAATTGTTGCGAAAGAAGTTGTTTAGTTCGGCTATTTGTAACGATTCTATTGTCTGGCTTGCTTGTGCTATGGACTGTTGACTGGGTTGGGAGTTTTGCCCTGGTTGCAGAAGTAATTCTACTAACTGTCGGTACACTGGTTCGACTTCATCTTGAAAGGAAAACTTCACCTGTGAATTGACGCTAAATAAGTCATTACGTAGGTCTTGGAGGTTGTTAACTGCTTCAGTGTAAGCGGCGATCGCTCCTTTATTATCTCCCCTGACTTCGAGCAAACGTCCCAATTGCCATTGCCATCGATAGGCAATATCTTTAGCATCAATAGTTTGAGCCATGAGCAAGGCTTGTTGAGTGAGGTTTTGGGCATCACTCCACTGTTTGGTTTGTTCGTACACTCCACCCAAAACACCAATAGCATAGGATTGTGTTCGTTGGTCTTGCAGATTTCTTGCTTGCTCGATAGCAACTGACAGTAGTTGGGCAATATTCAACCATGAAGGAGTATCGGTGGCGATCGTCTTTTTGGATTGCGTGAGAGTTTGGGCAAAGTTGATGCGGGCAAAGATAGCTGTACGACTAGCAGGTAAGTCGCTAAGTTGAGTTTGGATTTGAGACGACAACGCTGTAAAAGCTGGGAATTGTTTGGTTTCTAGTAGCAGTCTTAGTTGATTAACTTGAGCTTGAATGCGAGTAGTTGCTGAGGTGGCAGTATTAGCAGCTTGTCGGTAAAACTCTATAGCTGCTGGCACATCTTGCTGGGCGCGGGCTGTGTTGCCTAAACTGAGTAAAATATCACCTACTGCTTGCTTATCTGGCAACGATGAAGCTACTGCCAAACTTTGCTGCAATATTTGCCGTGATGTTTTTAAATCTCCCGTAACTTGCACGACGTTACCGAGACTACGCAACCCCGTGACTTTCAGAGGTGAGTTGGGTTGCTTTTGCAGAATCTGGATACTTTCTTTTAAAGTCTTCTCAGCTTGACGATAAAATCCCAACGTTTGTAAAGCTTGAGCTTGGTTGATGCGATTGCGAAGAATCAAGTTAGTATCATCTATTTTTTGATAAATACTAGCTGCCTGTTGCCAAGTATTGAGGGCATCTTCAGCTTTGCTTTGAGCCAATAGTAAGCGACCTTTAATATCTAATACTTGAGCCAAGATTTGGGAGTTATCTTTTTGATGTAATAAATTCAGACTTTGAGCGCGAAGCAAAGCGATCGCATTACGAATCGCATCTTCTGCCTCAGCCCAACGTCCTAGTTGTTGATAAGCTAATGATAAATTGCCCCAAGTCATAGCTTGTCTCAATTCATCTCCCTTGGCTTTAAACGCAGAGATAGCTTGTTGCCAAGAAGTAGCCGCTTGGGCAAAGCGTTCCGCTTCATAATCTTTTCTTCCTTGTTCTACCAAGTTTTGGGCATCAGGTAAGCTTTGAACAATAAAATTTGCTGTTGTCTTATGGGCGAAAGTGGGCGGCAAAAACCCTGCCCCCAAAAGCATAGCCAAAAACAGCAATACACTTACAAGGTGTTTTATTTTACGGAATCTCGATTTTTTTCTTACCATCTTCTTGCCTCCATCCACCCTTACTTCTGGCAACTAACAGTGTGGGGAGTATTGGCTGTGAGAGTCACATTGCCATTGGCATCAATCACCCAACCCTGAGCTTCTACGATAGAATTTGGTGTTGGGCTAGTAGTACTTGGGGAAACTGCTGCTGTAGAGTGTTGAGCAACTTCTGGGTTGAGAGTTACCAAATCTACCTGTACTGCATCAGTGTTGAGAGCTTCACCTGGGTTAGGGGGCAAGCCGCCGCGACCAATAATGTTAAATTCGCTCTTAGCTACAGTTCCACCCGCAGTACAACCTTGTACGATTTCAGTATCAACTGTTATATCTGGCAAGTTAACTAATCCTTGGTTGGGATCGACATCAGGTGTGTTAATTTCTACGAAACCGTTTATCCCAAACTCAGAACTAGCAGTTATGTCACTTAAAGAAGTTAAGTCAGAGCGGGGCTGAATACCAAAAATACCCCTAGCTGTAATGTCAACTCTGCCACCTCTACCTGTGAAAGCATTGGCGCTGATGTCGCTATCTTCACTAGGGACAGCAACAATAAAGCCGTTAGGAGTATTAATTTGGATATTTCCGCCATCTCCGCCCTGCTGGGCAGTGCCCGCAGTGGTAGAAATTTCACTGCCTTGACGCATCACTAAGAAGTCTGCAATATTCAGCGTTAGATTGCCACCATTGCCAGAGAAAGTTTGTCCTGTGATTCTTCCATTGTTGAGTTCCACAGAGTTAGCAGTGATATCGAGGTTGCCTGCTACTCCTGTTGCTAGGCTGCTGACTGTAGCTTGTCCACCATTAAATATTAGTAATTGCGGTGTATTGATGCTCATATCTCCTGCTTTTCCTGTCCCTTGAGTTTGAGCAGACAAGACACTAATAGACTGACCGCCAGCTGAAGTGCCAATCACTTGCACTGTTTTAGAAGCATTGATATCTAAACTTCCTCCCTCACCCGAACCAAAGGTACTTGCATCAACCTGTCCTCCATCAAGGACAAATAACTCAGGAGTATTTATTGTTAAAGTACCCGCCTTTCCCATACCCTGAGTTCTGGTAGTCAAAACGCTAGCAGATTGACCATCGGCTGAAATGCCATTCACTTGCACCGATTGTGAGGCATTGATATTCAAACTTCCTCCCTCACCTGCACCAAAGGTACTAGCATCGACCTGTCCTCCATCAAGGACAAGTAATTCCGGAGTGTTAATTGTTAAAGTCCCCGCCTTTCCTATTGCTGTCTGGCTAGCTTGAGTAGACAAGGTACTGACAGCCCGACCATTGACTGATTCTCCGATCGCTAGCACCGATTTGGAAGCATTAATATTTAAATTTCCTCCTTCACCTAAGCTACGAGTACCAGCTGAGATTAATCCTCCATTTGAGACAACTAACTCAGGAGTATTAATCGTCAAAGAACCCGCCTTTCCCATACCTTCAGTTTCAGTGAATAAGCCGCTAGGGGATCTTTCATTGAATGAAGTGCCAAACACTGACACTGATTCTGAGGCATTGATATTCAAACTTCCCCCCTCGCCTGCACCTTCGGTACTAGCATCAATCTGTCCTCCATCAAAGACAAACAAATTGGGAGTGTTTATCGTTAAGGAACCCGCCTTTCCTGTTGCTGTCTTTTCAGCTTGAGTAGTCAAGGTGCTGACATTTGTACGATTGACTGATTCTCCAAACACTAACACTGATTCTGAGGCATTAATATTTAAATTGCCTCCCTGACCTGAACTGGAAGTACCGGCATCAATCTGTGCCCCATCATAGACAGACAACTCAGGAGTGGTAATTGTTAAAGAACCTGCTGTACCTGCGCCTTCGGTTCTAGTAAATAAGCCGCTACCAGACTTACCATTGACTGAAGTGCCAAATATTTGTACCCATTGGGAGGCATTGATATTCAAACTCCCTCCCTCACCTGTACCAACTGTACTAGCGTCAATCTGCGCCCCATCAGCAAGGAGTAGCACAGGAGAGGTAATTGTCAAAGAACCTGCCTTTCCGGAACCTGTGGTTCTGGTAGACAAGCCAGTGGTGAAATTCTCATCGGTGGAGATGCCAGACATCAGTACAGATTCGGAAGCATTAACATTTAAACTTCCTCCTTCACCTGGGCCAAGGGTAGCTGTACTCACCTGTGCGCCATCAGACATGAGTAATATGGGAGTGGTAATCGTTAAGGAACCTGCCTTTCCTATACCCGCAGTTGCAGTGGATAAACCGCTGGAGTATCCATTTGAACTGACTCCAAAGATACTAACTAACTCAGAAGCATTAATTTGAATAGTTCCTCCTTGTCCTCTTCCCGCAGGAAGATTGTTACGTGAATTCTCAACATTTGCTCGGATTTGCGAGCCATCTTTTAATTGCAGCGATCGCGTTTGTATATTAATATCTCCTCCATCTCCTTGAGATCCTGGTGCGACGGCGCTGGTAATCTGGCTATTGTTTGCCACAGTTGAAAAGTTGTTAATTTGCAAAAATATATCTCCAGCATCCCCTTTTCCACTCGTAGCAGTAGTCAAAACCGTATCATCTAAAGCCAGCGAATCAGCAATAATACTGATGTTACCGCCTTTACCTTCTGCTTCCGATTCTCCGAACCCTAAAAATTTTAAGCTAGTACTAGCACTCAAAATACTGCTGTCACCAGCAAAGGAAACGTAACCACTGGCATTGATAGATACATTACCTGCATCTCCCCATCCATAAGTACTACTACTGAGTCCAGATTCATCGTTTAAGAAAAGCGACCCAGTCAGAATATTAATGTCTCCTGCATTGCCCGCTAATTCTCCGATATTTGGATCGAAGATTTCGCCGTTACTATCACTATCAATGTCGCTATTAACCAGCGAAATGGAGTCACTTGCTTGAATGAATACGTTGCCAGCATCTCCTTGTCCGCTCGTACTAGCCCTCACTCGAGAGTCATAAACAGACAGCGAGTTAGCTTTAATTTCAATATTGCCTGCATTTCCCCGTCCAGAAATGTCAGCATTTAATGAAGCATTGTCTGTCAACAACAATGATGTGGCTTGGATACTGATGTCTCCTCCATTACCTACAGCCTCTCTTCTCACAGTGCTATCGATCGAGCTATTAGCGAGAAACACTGAGTCTCTGGCTTGCACAGATATCTTACCGCCGTTTCCTCGTCCATCAGTACTCGCATCCAGTCGCGCTTGATTTTCTAAGGAAAGCGACCCAGTTTGGATATTGATATCACCGCCCTTTGGCACTGCTCCCTCTACTACAGCGGGAAAGTTGCCCAAAATTGTGCTGTTAACGCCACTATCAATAAATGCAACCGAATCATCGCTGACAATCGAGACGTTGCCACCATTTCCCTGTCCGAAAGAAAAAGTATCAATAGAAGCTTTATCAGTGAAAAAGAGCGACCTAGCTTTGATTTCGATATTACCGCCATTACCTACAGCTTGCTGCAATACACTGGTAGTAAACGAGCTATTGGTGAGGGAAATTGCGTCGTCAACCTGGATAGATAGATTACCTGCATTTCCTCTTCCTAAAGTGAGAGTACCAACTGTACTGTTATCAAGGAAGAGTGACCCCCCAGCTTTGATATTGATGTCGCCGCCTTCACCGATTCCATTCTCCGATACACTAGTGGCAAAGAAGCTATTAGCGATCGCTACTGAATCGCCAACCTGGATAGATATATTACCTGCATTTCCTAAGCCATTAGTAAAGGTACTCATACTAGTCTTCTCAAAAGAGAGCGACCTAGCTTTAATGTTGATGTTACCGCCTTTACCTACTGCTTCCTCACTTAAAGAGTTGAAAATCTGGCTGTCAAAGTTTTCGCTACTAGCAACTGTAATGGCTCCTGTAGCATTGAGTGTAATATCTCCTGCTTGAGTATTCACAGACCCTCGTCCCGAATTGATACCAGCAAGCAGGAAACCTCCAAAAATATCCAAGTTTCGGGCGTTGATGGCAATACTTCCACCGTCTCCAGATACATTAATCAATGCCGACTCTGTTAGGGCGACATCAGCTAATGTGATACCATCAGGAAAACTTAAGCTGAGACTGTTGCCATCTACATTTAATCCAACCGTTCCTGCTGCGGTTAAGCCTCCGAGTTCAACTCGTCCACTGGGAGCAGATAGAAACCCTTCATTTAATATTGCTCCAGTAGCAGTCAGGGTTGGAGAGATTTTACCCCCTACTAGTAACAGGCTTTGACCATCAGGAACCGAGAGAAATCCTCGATTTTCAATAGAATTAATTGGCTGAGTTGCAATTTGATTGAATAGAAAAGCCGAGGGTTTGATTGTCAGTAAAGGTGGAGCATTTGGGTTAGAAGCACTGAATATGCCTTGATTTTGGAATTGCAAAGCATTAGCTGTTGTGGCTATAAACGACCCTCCAACATCTAAACTGGCATTTGGCCCAAAGACGATGCCATGAGGATTAATCAGAAATAAGTTAGCATTACCCAAAACACCCAGTTTACCCAAGATATCGGAGCGGCTACCTCCCGTCACCCGACCAATAATATTCTCAACCCCCGTGGGATTGGTAAAATAGGCTCCTCGTCCTTCATCTATATTGAATTCGCGAAAGCTATGAAAGAGGTTAGCGCCACGAGTTGCTCCGCCATCAATTAGATCGCTAGGAATACCTTTAATATCAACGTCAGGTGTCACAATAGAACTTTCAGCGCCTAGTGTATTATCCGGTGTAATCTGAGCTAGGGCGCAATCTGCCCAAAAAGCGATCGCTCCATTCATCGCTAACCAAATTGCTATTACTAATTTCCAGTCCCAATGTCGCCTGTATCTAGTTGTTCTAGACATTTTTTCCTCTCGATTGGCAGTAGTTTTGCGAACTACGAGCATTCAGGATTTATGAGTATCCAATAGTTCAATTGGCAAGAAATTTTTACTAATATTTATGTGCAGGTATTACCCGGATAATGTGCTGAAAGTAGGTTTATTGCTCTGTTTCGGTGGAGCGTTCGCATTTCCCCTACAAACACTACAACTAATTGCTACACTTTCCAAGTAGCTACAGCAATCCTATTTGAGTCGTCAGCATAGGTTTTGCAAGAACTATCGAGAACTTGAAAGCAAAGAGAAGAAATCAAGAGTTCGCAAATTTCAAAATTATTTACACCAAGGTCTTGGTGGTGCTAGTGTCAGCACTGAAGGAATGCGTGTTGGTTCTGCAAGTCGCAGCAATTCGTAACCAATACCAGCAAGTCCTGTCATGAGTCCGGGTGTTTCCACTCCTTTTGGCACTCCACACAACCAGCCATATTGATTGATGCTTTCCAAGATGACGGCTGTAAGGCGGTTGACTTGTGAATCTAACTTTGGGTCGTTAAGGATAAGACTTGCCTGTAACAACATCTCTAAATTACCCAAATCCCCATGACACAAGCAGTGGTTGAGACCAAAGCCCTGATTTACAGTAGTGTTGATTGCTGTGTCAATTTCTGAGCGGATTTTGGGATTATCGAGGTAGGGTAGCGATCGCAATCGACCTAATCCAATTCCCGGCGCACCATGACACCAAGCTGTCATAAAGTTAGGTAGTTCTTCGTTTTCTGAAAGAACTGTATTTTCAAACTCGCGCAAATCCGGCCAATTACCGACTTGACGACACAAGAGACTTTGCTCGTAAGCAATAGCTTCTAAAGCTACTTTGCGAAAACGTTCCTCACCCGTAATTGCCGAGAGTTCCAGTAACGCCGAGGCTATACCAGCTACTCCGTGAGAAAATCCTGCCAGTGGCTTTTTACCCATTCCTGGGGCAATCCAACCGATGCCATGTTCCATTGTTTGGGTACAGGCGATGAGGCGATCGCCACATTGAATTGCTGCTGCGAGTATGCGTCGACTAGGCGCAAAGCGATACAAGTTGAGCAAACTAGCAATGCAACCAGCAGCACCACCAATAATATCTAATTGTTCATCTTTGGCAATCAAATCTGGAAGCAAATCAACCAGAGATTCAGCCTGTACTAGTAGTTCCGGTTCATCCCATAAAACCCCCAAGTGAGTCAGGGTATAGATTATTCCTCCCCAGCCATGAAAGCCACCGATGGCAGCGATGAATGCTTTGTCATTTTCTAGTTGACGTTGCATCGTCGTTAAGGCATTTTTTGCCAGAGTAGTGTAGCGTTTCTGTTGAGTAACACTGCCAAGATAGGCAAGAAATAAAATCACTCCTGATAGACCATCGTAGAGGTCGATTCCCAAAGAAGCGAGAGTCCAATGCTTTTGCTCGATTAGCGTCAAGCCAAGCCAAGAAACATTTTTCTCATCACGTAATGCCAATGATTCCAAGCGATCGCCTACTGCCAAGGCTGCTTTTATCAGTTGTTCGCGGTTAGCACTATTTTGCGGTTCGCTTAGATAATAGCTAGGCCAATTTACTTGTGCTTCTCCCATTACCAGAGTTGTCAAAGACGCACGGATAAACCACAGTTGTTGTTGCAAGTCAGTTTCACTAAGTTGCTGAATCCGATGTTGCACTCCTTGCATACCTGTTTCGTCAAAGAAATCGGCAATTTCCCGATGAGAACTGCTCCAAATAGCACGGGAGTTAGGGCGGGTTGTAAACATGGGAATGTCCCCTTGCCATAAGTCGTGGCGTTCAGCAGCAATTACCTTTGCTAGATATGGTTGTTGCTTGATTCCTGCCCACAATCGGTCGAAGTGGCGATCGCGATCTAAGGCATTGCGTAATAAATCAGGATGGAAACTTTCAGACAGTAACAAACTATAAGTGCGGGTAGATCGCAAAATAATCCGAACTTCGTCCTCAGCAAAACAAGCTAAAGGCCCATCTGCTGATAACAACTCATCTCGATATTGCAACAGTAAGCGATAAATGGCGGTAAAGCCAGTAGCGATCGCCTCAGTGTAATCCAGTACATTTACCGGAGTATCATTCAGAGTTGGTCGATTCTGGCTGCCTAACATTGGCATTCGTTCGCGCACAAACCGCATTTCATCGGTTCCAATTGCTTCCAATTGGGGAACGCGATAGGGTGTGAGTTGACCGGCTGTTCCTCCTAAGCCACTCAAGTCAACTCCCTCTGACTCAGCATTTGCCCAAAGGCGTTGAGGTAGTAAACCAACTCTTAAAACGGAATAAACTATTTGATTAACTGTAGGCAAGTCTGACCGTGTAATTTCCATGCCTTCAGTCCGCAGATGAAAAAGTGATTCTAGGTCAACTAAAATCGGGTGTTCTCCTGCTGCAATTAAATTTTCTAAGTGAAAGTCGGTGGCTTCTAGGGCGTATAGTAGTGCTAAATATGCACCCTGCCGTTCGTAAAATCGCTGGATAGCTTCTGGTTCGGTACAGCCTTGAGCAACTACAAATTCTACCCAGCCGTGAGTTTTGCGATTTAATATTTTCAAAGTGCGGAATGGTGGATGATTTCCCCGCTGATTTAGCCAAGTTAAAAGTCGCTGAAAATGTACTTCAATATCCAGCGCTCTGGGCTTATAGACTATTTGTAAACCAGAACTAAATTTAGCAATTAATACTGACCTGCCGCCTCGATGAGTATCACCAAGACCACCATCTATTTTTAGTAATAAACCTGGGTCATTATCTGGATTGAAGGTATTAACAATTTCTCTCCAATCTGTACAAAGATGTCGGATAAATTCTAAACTAACAGTTACCCAGCGGTTAATAGTAATTACTAGTTGACGGGCTAATACGGGATATTCTTGCAACAGAGAAAGTACAATCTCACGTTGGCGTAGGCGTTGTAAAAAACTCTGGAATCGCTCTTGTTGTGTATTACCTGATAGTACTCCTTGCAAACGAGCCACATTAAGTTCTAAAACCATCGTGCGTCCCAACATCGACAGTAGTTGTTCTGGAAGACTGTTAAATAATAAAGCTACAACGGTATTAGAATTAAAGGGAAGATGAGACTGTGTTGGGATGAGTTTTTGAATTTCTTGATACAAGCGATCGCATCCTTGATTAATTAAAGGTGCAATAGCATCTAAAAAACCAGTTAATTCTGAACTTTCAAATTCTTCTAAAGACGGCATGGCAATAGAATCAGGATGAGCAAACGCTTGATTTAGCTGGGTTAACCAGTCTGGAAATTCGCTGCAACGATTCTGTACAGCTTCAATCGGTTCGCCTAGAAGTTGGCAAAATTCATCTTCTGTAACACCGTCTATAGCTAAACGCTGAGAAAAATAAGAGTTATTGCTGAAAGGAGATTGTGATTTCCAACGCTGCATCTGTCGTTGTTGCAGTTGGGTGTTAATGTTGGTGCGATCGCATTGAATGGTGTGAAGAGATGCAATGCGTTCAGTTAAGGTAGTAGCTTTATACCAAATAGCAGATTGAAAATAAGATTGACTCATGATAATACTAGTTTAAATTTTTGAGAATATTCAACTAATAAAGATGAAGAGGGATTATAATCCCTCTTATTTTCTATGCGATTATTAACCAGTACTGTTAGTTGGTCAAACCACGATAGTCTCTTGATTTTTATTTAGTAAACTTTCAATGGTTTTAGAACCTGAACTAACATTAAAAGTTAATTAAAAAGGACATCGACAGCGCCCAGTTAAAGTCCAGCGGCAACCACACTCAGCAGTAATAGTAAGAAAGCGACCCCAAGACCATCCTCCTTCAATTCCATTTATTTCTTCATCCGTTAAATCAACTAGTCCAGCAGGGTTTTCTGGAAGTTGAGCGCGTTGAACTTCAGTAAGACTTGAGCGATACTCTTCATCTTTCCAAGCGCGAACGACATCGATATCTGAAATATTGATCTGACCCATTGTTAATCTCCTTGGTTGTTAAGTTAAAATCGAGATTATTGACTGAGTAAATAAATTAGCAACTGATTCATAAATGGCAAGATAACAATATAAATTGCTATCTCGGTCATTTAACTGAGTAGTGAATAATTAAATAGAGATTATTTTTTAATCTCTAGATTTTATATTTTCTGAATTTAACTTTAGTAAGTCAATATTTTAAGCTTCATTATAAAAACAAAACTAGAGGAGTAATGTTTTTAAAATTATTGATTATTTGATACCAGTTATTTTGTGGACGAGGCTGAGTAATTAAATCAAAATCTAACTAACGGTAATTAATATATGAATCATCATAGAAATCAGATATCTTAAATAATACATTTACTCACCAAAAAACAAAATATTACCTTTTTTGTGACTAAATTAATTTATATTCGTTTTAAATTAAGTAAAAAAAATTTTATGGTGACAAAAATAATTTCTTGTTTTATATAATATATAAAATAAAAAAATACCTCTAAAATGGATTAGAGGTAACTAAAGCTTAATTATTTGTACTGACAAATGACTTGTATTGAATCTTTCAATTCAAACAAATGATTATCTGATTATCTTAGTCAACAGTGGAAGATAAAAACTATTAGTGCTGTTCGGTACCCGAAGTAGAGGTAGTATTTGCTTGTAGCCAATTTTGAAAGAGAGATTCTAAGACTTGCTCTCGACTTTCACTGAATTCAGTAGGGAAGCACTTCTCAATTTTGAGGATGTGATAACCCAGTTTTGTATGTATTGGCCCAATCGCCTCACCTTCTTTTGCTTGAGAAATAGCTTGTGCAATCTCTGGCATTAATTCTGAAAGAAAGCGAACGCCAACAAAGCCACCATTTTGTTTAGACTGTTTACCTTTCGAGTACTCTAGTGCTAAAGCACAAAAAGACTCATTTGATTCTTGAATTGCATAAGTTACTTTCTTAGCCTCTGTTAAATCGCTGACTAAAATTTGAGATAGGGCAACACGTTGATAATCTTTACGGTTGCTCAAATAATGAGCATCAACAGCATCCCCAAACAGATATTCTTTTAACTTTTTCGTAAGTATTTCTAATCTGATACCTTGAGACCAATCGTCTACAGTAATTCGTTGTTGTTGAAGCCAAGCTAAAGTTTCAGAAACTCCTAGTAACTTATGTTCGAGTCGAAATGCATCTCCAACTGTTTGCAATTCCTCATCAGTAACAGTCAAGTTGAACTGTTGACAAATATTTAAAATAAATGCATTGCGTTCGGCTAAAACTGCATATTCAGCTATTTTGTGAGAATAGCGCAGGTAAGCAATCACATCTTCATCTGTTGCTACAATTTCTGGAAGGGATATTAATTCTGTGTTTGCCAAAGTTTCTGTCATTGTTTTGTTTCCTTGTAAAAGTTGATTTGGATGAAATTATTCGCGATTAGCTGCGATAAATCAGTTTTTCGGGTGAAATTTCTAGAATTTGTTGATTGCGATGCAAATCGCCGTAAAGATTCAAATATTCAACTTCAGCGGTCGTTAGTTTACCTTGCTGAACGCCTGCGATCGCCGCATCAATTTCTTCACGTCGAGTCAAACCTGTTAAGCAAACATCAACACAATTCTGCGTTAACGAGTATCGATATAGATCGGGAACAGTAGGTCGCCAGCATTTTTCTGGTAAACTACTCGGAACATCCCAGAGTGCCCCCGTATGAGAACCTGTAGACTTGAAGGTAACGATACCTGGTCGAGAAGGGTCTTGCGCGTCCAATTGATTAAATATTCGACTTTGAGCAGACCGATGCGCGACATTGTGTCTGACCATCACTACATCTAACAAATCGCTATCTAAGCACTGTTGCGCTAAATTAATATCGTGGAACGAAGCGCCAATATAGCGGACGGCTCCCATCTTTTTGAGTCTTTCGGAAGCACCAAACATTCTTTCAATGGTGCGCTGATAGACGCTATTACTGCCTCTTAAATCAGGCGAAAGTTGCAAGCAATCCTGTAAAATTGAGCGATCGCTAGAACCAATCCACCCCCAGAACAACACATCAATATAATCAATATCTAGCTCTACGAATTGATCTAATAGAGCGGCTAGCGCCATTTCTGGACTTTTGATATAAGTCACAGTTGCCAGCACCACTTTCTCTCGGACTGAGGAGCGACGGCTACACATCTGACGCAGCGCTCCAGACATGGAACTATAAATATAGTGGTGCAAATCGCTAGAGTAGAAAAAGTAGTTAATCCCCCGCTCGAAAGCGTAAAGAGTATCCTCACTTGAGATGCTACCACCACCACCCAAGCCAAGACAGCTAACTGTTAAATCAGTCCGTCCTAGTTTGCGATAAAACGGTAAATCGGATTCTGGAAAATTATTTGTTACATGACTAACTTTGCTGGCTGAGGCTACTTGAGGCGATGCAAGATCGGTTAGTTTCATTGGTCTAACGGTGTGTAGATATCTTCAGAGTTGGCATTCAGGTAAGAATGCTGCCAGTCAATTCCTAGAAGGGAGAAGTGCTGATATATAGATACCATGCGGCTTTGGGGCGATTCATCACCTTCTTGACGAGCTTCCAGCAAGGCATTAGCAACAATTTGACAGCGATTCATCCCAAAACTTTCAGACTCAGCAAATTTAAAATCTGGTTCTTCTGCTAGAGCAATTCCAGGTGCAAGTAACTTTGTAAATAGAGGTACTTCTGTACGGAAATAGGAGCGCTTTTCTGCATAAACACTTCTTAGCACTTGCTGAATTGCTTGATAATTACTTTTCTCAAAGTAGAGAACCCCACTGTCATAGCGTCCGTAGTCAGAAGGGTTGTATAGCACTTTAAAAGTGAAGGGAATTCTAATTTGATTTAGTTCCCGTGTCAGGCTTTCCATGACAGCGATCGCCCCTTCAGGTGTCAAGTTAAAATAAACTCTGACTGTCTGAGGAGAAGTATCTGGCCCGGCATCGCTAACAGCCATGTAAAATCCGTTTTGAACTAGATTGCGAGGCATACGGATGGCAACTATACTGCCTACAGACGCTGATTGTTCGGCAGGTTGTAAATAGCGATCGCGCTCAATATGCAAAGTCAAACCGCCTTTAGTAACAGCAAGACTTTCATCACTTTCTTGCCGCAGCACAGACCAACCTTGATCGAAATAACCTTCACCAAGATTACTTTTATGTAGGCGATCGTAAAACTCTAGGTCTACTCCGAGAAAAGTATTGTTCTCTAGATTCTGATGCCGTAGTACTGCATCAGTTGTTAAGTTAGCTCGTAGAGAGCCATTGTAATAAATACCGTAGAGAAAATTTTGCAGTTGCAGGCTCAAGTACTTATTTTGCAGTTCCAAAGGTGTTCGCTGAAAGCGGGCTACTACCTCAGCAGGAATATCCAAGGGTTTATAAGCTGGATGGCTAATACAAAAGTCGGGCTTGATTTGAACATTGTCGGCTATGTCTTGCAGAGAATCTAGTACGCTTAATAGTGAACTTTGAGGAGAATCCAGTAGTTGCATATTACAAATTCCGAATTACAAATTACGAATTACGAATTAGTATGAGTTCAGATTCTGCTATTCCAAAAACTGTCGGGATTGATTGTTCTGGACGACACAACAAACTTTTGGCAACCTGAAGCATACAGATACCCATATTCCCAAAAGATTTTTGATGCTGAATCATTGCTTGAATTTGTTGAATTATGGCAAGACCAGAAAACTGCACAACTCGTTTCAAAAAATCAGGGCGATGCTTTAAAATTTCTGGAAAGTTTGCTAAGTACCCTTTAGTCAAAGCAGAAATTGAAGGCTGAAGCTGTTCGAGCGGTGTCATCGCTAACCGCAAAGATTCTTCAACATCAATAGATTTACTCACAACCAAGCTATTTAGCCAGAGTTGTAGATAACTGGCGATGAGCATTCCTAAGTCAAATGCAGGATCTCCCCAAGTGCCTCGCTCCCAATCAATAAGTCGAATCACACTATTAGTTGATTGCTCTGCTGTTGCTAGGACTTCTTGCCAATTGTTGTGTAGAAGAATATTGTTTAGCTTGAGGTCATTGTGCGTGAGACAGCAAGGCACAGATTCAGCGATGAGTTGTGCGATCGCTTTTCCTAAGCTGTCGTAACGCTGATAAAGAACAAAGAATTTCAGTCCGTCTGCGGGAACCCGACCGAAAACTTCAGGGCTAATCTTTTCTAGTCCTAGACTAAAATTAAGAGCTTGTTCGTTAGGTGTGTCATCAGATTGCTGATAGAAAAATTCTTGGTAGTCGTGACGTTGGAAAGTAGCATGATGGATTGTAGCTAAAGTTGTGCCGATTGAAGTTGCGATCGCAGTTGGGAAAATGTTCTCCTTTATGTAGAAATCAGCTAAATCATAGTAGTCATTGAGGTAGTTAAAAACAATCACAGAATGCTCCACATCAAAATGTAAAGCCTCTGAAAGCATTAGGCGGATGTGATTGAGTTCAAGAGTTTGTTGAAAGAACTGATGAATTCGCCATTCACTCAAAAATTCACCCGCAGTTTTTCCTTCTTGATTGTGACGCTCCTGTTTGACGAGGAGTTGGCGATCGTCTTCTAAACTTACTAATAGATTAAAGTTTTTGGCAACTTTAAGTTCTACTTGGCTCAAATCTTGCTCTTGTTGAGTAAAGATATTCTGTGCTGCTAAATATTTAAAAACGTTTTTTGAGCTTAATAAAAGTGCCATACACGTCCTTATAAATCAAGTTTGTTAAAAAATATATATAAATAACGATTGCAAAATAATAAAATATAATTACTAATCCTATTTAGGAAATAAATTTATATTTTTATGATTTGAATTAAAATTCAAAATATATTCGATGAAAGGTGGGCTTTGTCCACCTTTCATTTTATTTGTATCGGTCTATAACCAGGCTATTATCCCCTTATTCTTATCATGAATTTCCCTAGCAGCCTTAGATGCCTCATAGCCGGCAGAAAATGCCCCACTTATAGCCACTATAGCCAGCACAGGAGTGAATCCACCATAAGTCAAATTCAACTCATCATCGTTGATTTCATTAAGATAGCTTTCTTCACCTGAAAGTAGATCGAATCCTGATACATTGAGATCGTTGATTAGAATGTTTGTCATGATAGATTTCTCCAAGTAATACGTTACTTGATTAACTCAGTTGCTAGGTGATATTTAGTTAATCATTTCCCGGCAGTGAACCAGCCAGAAATTGCACTACCTACAGCAGCAATTCCTGCACCTGCGGCGATCGCACATCTAGCTGAGGAAAGTCGAGCTGCAACAGTAGCCGCAGACCACACAAGCGCTGGTGTTAAACCACCGTAGATACCATCAAATTCACTGTCCCCCAGATCGTTCATGTAGCCTTCAGAATCAGAAAATAGATCGGAACCAGTAGGACGCAAGTCAGAAATGTTGATAGTAGCCATTGTTTGTTCTCCTTAATTGCTACAAGGTTGAGAAATTCAAGTTTTTAACCTCTTTTTTCGATCTGCACCGTAAGTATGCGAATAGGTGGATAGATAGGTCGTGGTGTAGGAATAGGACGACAATAAGGACTAAACCACGGACGAGAAATAAATCCACCCTGAATGTTGAGTTCTTCTTCAGATAAATCGTTGATGAATAGTTCAGAATCAGAGAACAGATCGTAACCAGCAGAATGCAGATCAGAAATATTGATGTTAGCCATTGTAGTTTTCCTCTTAGATGAAATGGCTTGAAATGGAATTAGCTGTAAACTGCTTTGTTACAGGTTAGTTAGCTCTTCCTTCTAAAAGAAGTAAGGTGCCACTAATTATACTTCCCACAAGACTAAAACGAAGTGACCATCCTACGCACCTCAAGCTGGAAAAGCCACCTTGGATAGTGCCAATCTCACCGTCAACTAAATCATCCATATAATCTTCAGAATCCGAAAACAGATCGGAACCAGGAGGATGCAAGTCAGAAATATTAATAGTAGCCATTTTTTTTCTTAGATGAAATTGCTTGGAATGGGATAAGCTATGTCTTGCTTAATCACATCTCAATCTTCTGAAATTCAATCTGTTATTTCAAGGGCTTGAGACTTCTTTTCTATGCATAACTAAAAGAGTTATGTTTTTGTTTTTAAAATATTTTATATTCAAAAAAAACTACTTTTGTCTGATAAATGAAAGTGCAATGACGCGCTCACACTACTTTGAATCATGCAATTTGAAACTGAGACTATTTCTCTGGTCTTAGCTAATGCTGCTTCTGTACTGTCACAGCACTAACGCCTAAACAGCCACACTTGTGACCCCGGACAAAATTATTGTGTAGTTTTGTAACAAGTTGTGGAATTCCCGGAGTTTTGATTCAGAGAAGTAACAGAGGTTTTCGAGGATAAACCAGATTAATTTCTATCTGGGCATTGCAAGTTATACCAGGAGGAATTGCTGTGGACAAGCAAGGTCTATACTTAACAACTTTTCAGCATAAGCTTTTGCTCAAGAGTTTAGAAACAGATTTACGTCTGGAATACCGCCGTCGTATTGAAATTATGTTGTTGGCAGATGCAGGCCAATCTCAGACTCAAATTTGTGAAGCGTTGGGATGCTCTCAGGAGACGGCGCGGCACTGGATTACTATGGCACAAACAGGTCAGGCTCACCATTGGAGCGATCGCCCGATGGGTCGTCCCAAGGCTGTGAATGAGCAATATCTAGCTCGTTTGAATGAGCTGGCAAGCCATAGTCCGCGCGAACATGGCTATTCATTTGAACGCTGGACAGGACAATGGTTAAGCAAGCATTTGGCAAAAGAGACGGGAATTAAAGTTAGTGCTTGCCACATTAACCGCTTGCTCAAGGAAATGGGACTTTCAACTCGACAGACACACAAAACTGCCGACAAAGAAACTGATAACACAAAGAATTCTCGGATTACTATTGGCAACCTGCGACCAAACCTAGAGCCTGATTTTCGGTGGTCATTGAATTTCGCTAAGACCAGTAACTAATGCCGTTAAACTCCCAACAAATCATGGTTCAAAACAAAACAGAATTTTCTACTCAACAGCTTGCCCAAACTCTGGGTCAGACTCTTTCAGAACAGGAACTTTCAGACTGCATCAAACAAATTGAAATTTTACAACCAAGTGCAGGCAAACTATTCTGGCAGACAGCAGACGCAAGTGTTGGCATTTATATAATTCTGGCAGGTAAAGCCAGATTGCTCGATCGCAGCGATAATTTAATCGCTTCTATAGGTGCGGGAACATCATTCGCCCAACTAACGCTCTTTCCAGAAGAACAATTTCAACCTTACGCTGCGAGGGCTTCGGTAAATCTCAAGCTTGGCTATATTCCAGGAAATTATTTGCGATCGCTCATCCGCAAATATCCCTCCATTGGGCAGCATCTCCACTGTCAAGCTGTACTTTGGGATTTACTGCTGTTATGTCGCCAAAATGCTGCGCTGAATAATGCTGCTTACGAAAGCGTAATGCAAATCCAACCACTCCTAGAACAGCACAATCTCCAAATTAGCAAACTTCCATCTTCTCTACTCAAAGACCAGCAACTTTGGATATTGCGTCGCGGCGAACTATCGCACGCATCAGGACTCAAACTCACTGCTGGCAATATTTACAACTTGTCTCAGTTACCTAAAGAACGTGGTTGGCAGGTAACTCAAAGTTCGCAACTATACAGTCTCAGCCGTTCGCATTGGGAAACTGCATTGCAATATCTGCCACAATTGGCTGAAATCGATGCTAACAACCATCCCGTCACAGCATCTGAACCTGTTATATTTCCCCAATTTACTGTTGAGCCAAAAAACCAGTTAAACAAGAAAATTAGTAAAGCCTACTTTCCTAACCCAACCGTAAAAATCGGTCATCTATGGCAACGTATTACTCGACGCTATCCCTTCTTTGAACAGCAAAGTGCATCTGACTGCGGTGCGGCTTGTTTGGTGATGGTTGGTCGTTACTGGGGTAAGCGTTTTAGCGTCAATCAGCTACGGGATATTGCCAACGTTGACCGCAATGGGTCATCGTTGCGAGGTTTAGCAGCCGCCGCAGAAAGCATTGGGTTTTCGACTCGACCAGTAAAAGCCAGCCTGGATAAACTTGCACAACAAAACTTGCCTGCTATTGTGCATTGGGAAGGCAAACATTATATCGTTGTCTATGAAGTCAGAAGCGATCGCGTTATCGTTGCAGATCCAGGTATTGGTCAGCGTACCCTCTCTCATACAGAATTTAAAGCAGGTTGGACTGGCTATACTTTATTACTCCAACCCACAGCCCTACTCAGAGAAACAAAAGAAGCTAGTACTCCTTTCTGGCAATTTTTTGAATTAACCAAACCTCACTGGCTGGTATTACTGGAAGTATTCATTGCTTCCATCCTCATTCAAATTTTTGGCCTCGTCACACCACTATTTACGCAATTATTGTTAGACCGAGTGGTTGTGCAGCGCAGTGACCTAACATTAACGGCTGTAGGTGTCGGCTTAATTATCTTTAGTCTTTTTAAAGTTGCTATAACAGGACTGCGGCAATACCTTTTAGACCACACAGCTAACCGCGTGGATTTAGCTTTGATTGTGGGTTTTATAAGCCATACCTTCCGTTTACCTCTGAACTATTTCGAGTCTCGCTACGTTGGCGATATTATTTCCCGCGTCCAGGAAAACCGCAAAATCCAACGTTTTTTAACTGGTGAAGCACTATCTATCTTCCTCGACTTACTAACAGTATTCGTCTATGTAGGATTGATGTTTTGGTATAGCTGGAAGATGGCATTAATGACCTTAGTGATTGTGCCACCATTCGTATTGTTGGCGCTGATTGCTACACCTTTTTTACAGCGTGTTTCTCGCGAGATTTTTGGGGCACATAACGAAGAAACTGGGTATTTAATCCAGTCTCTCACTGGCATCCGCACGATTAAGTCTATGGCAGTTGAGCAGACAGTACGCTGGCATTGGGAAGAACTTTTTGGAAAGTCAGTGAAAAAGACTTTTTCCGGTCAGGTAATTGGCAACACGCTGCAAATATTTAGCTCTGGTATTGAAGCTGTAGTCACCGCAGCATTACTGTGGTTTGGGGCGTGGCAAGTGATTCAAAACGAACTCACCATTGGGCAACTGATTGCTTTTAATATGTTGCTGGGTAATGTGATTAATCCCTTTCAAAGACTGATTTTGCTGTGGAATGAGTTGCAAGAAGTACTGATTGCTGTTGAGCGGATTAATGATGTGATTGATGCTGAACCAGAAGAAGATTTACAACACCAATCTCATCAATCTTTACCACCAGTTCGCGGTTACATTCGCTTTGATAAAGTAACTTTCCGCTATCACCCAGAAAGCGATGTCAACACCTTAGAAAACATCAGTTTTGAAGTCCAACCAGGACAGACGATCGCACTTGTAGGACGCAGTGGTTCGGGAAAAACAACGATTTCTAAGTTGATATTGGGGCTGTATCCGCCCACAGAAGGGAAGATTTTAATTGATGGCTATGATGTCACTAGTTTATCGCTGCGATCGCTGCGCCAGCAAATTGGCGTAGTTGACCAAGATACCTTTTTATTTGGCAGTACGATTCGGGAAAATATTAGTTTAGGTCATCCAGAAGCTTCTTTAGAAGAAGTCATAGAAGCCGCTAGACAAGCAGGAGCGCATCAATTTATTAAAGAACTACCGATGGGCTACGAAACTCTTATCGGTGAAGGGGGAGGAACACTTTCTGGTGGACAAAGACAACGTCTAGCGATCGCTCGCGCCCTTGTGGGAAATCCCCAACTACTGATTTTAGATGAAGCTACCAGCAGTCTGGATGCTGAGTCTGAACGCATCATCCAGACTAACCTCAACACAATTCTCCAAGATAGAACAACAGTGGTAATTGCACATCGCCTTTCAACAATACGCAATGCTGACAAAATTTTGGTACTAGATAAAGGCTTATTAGTTGAAAGCGGCACCCACGAGCAATTAATAGCTAAACGCGGTCACTATTTCTATCTCAATCAACAACAACTGACTCTAGCAATTTGAACCTGTTATTTTGCCTTCATTAATAAGACAACCAACAATGACAAACGAATTTACTACACAAGAGCAATTCAGTCAAAATGGTCATTACCATAGTAATCAATCGGACTTAAAACCTCAGTCAAAATCTTCTACATCTCCCAGTGAAGATTGGTCTTCTTTAACCAAAGAACTGATTGATACATTGCCACGAGTTTGGACTCGCGGACTGCTGTATTGGCTAGTAATATTTGCGGCGATCGTTTTACCTTGGGCGATGCTATCTAAAGTAGACGAAACAGGTAGTGCCAGAGGACGACTTGAACCTCAAGGCAGAACTCTGAGATTGGATGCACCTGTTACTGGAAAAGTTGTAGCCATCAAAGTTAAAGAAGGTCAAACAGTCAAAGCTGGACAAATTTTATTAGAGTTAGAATCAGATTTAACTCGCACGGAACTACAACAAACTCAGGCAAAGCTTGAAGGTCAACAAAATCGAATAAGTCAGCTTCAGTTACTCAAAAATCAACTAACAATATCTTTACGCACTCAGCAATTACAAAACCAAGCCCAAGAATCCGAACAACTTGCTCAACTCGACCAAATTCAGCAACGGCTGAATTCCAGTAGACAAGTATATATTCTAGAAAAAGGTCGGCTGAAATTAGCTAATAACGAAATACAACGTTATCGATATCTTTGGCAAAAGGGCGCTATTTCTAAAAGTAAATTAGAAGAAGTAGAAGGCGCTATGTTTGAACGCCAGAGACTTCTAGAACAAGCGCAATCAGATATGCAACAGTCTACTACCGAAATTACTAAACAACAAAGCACCAATCAACGCATCAGTCGTACAGGTGAACTCGCACTTTTGGATAGTCAAAAACAAATTAAAGAACTCCAATCTCAAGTTGTCGATGTGCAATCAGAAATTGACCAAACCAAAAAACAAATTCAGTCTTTGCAATTTCAACTACAACAGCAAACTCTTCGCGCCCCTATCGATGGCATAATTTTTCAGTTATCTATAAATAATGCCGGAACAGTTGTGCAACCAGGGCAAATGATTACTCAAATTGCACCTCAGGGAGTGCCCTTGATATTTAGAGCTGAGATGCCCAGTCAGGAAAGTGGTTTTCTACGTGTAGGAATGCCAGTCAAAATGAAATTTGATGCTTATCCTTTTCAAGATTATGGAGTAACCGAAGGCAAACTTCGCTGGATTTCGCCAGACTCTAAAGTTGTAGAAACTGCCCAAGGCAAGCTAGAAAATTTTGAACTAGAAATTGAAATGTCAAAAACTTATATTGACACTAGAAACAAGCGGATTTTATTAACTCCAGGTCAAACAGCAACTGCTGAGGTAATTGTTCGAGAGCGTCGCATTATCGACTTCGTATTAGATCCGTTTAAAAAGTTGCAAAAAGGCGGTTTAGAACTCTAAGACTTTTTACTTGTATTAATCGGGAGTTGCTTTATGTCAGACATTCTTTGTGTTTCCCAAGACGAAATTATTCACCAAATCAAACTTTCTTACCAAATTCCTACTATTGCGGAGAGTATTATTACTCGCAAAATTATGATAAATGCAGCGCAAGAAGCAGGCATTAAAGCTGAGACAGAAGAACTTCAAGAGGCTGCCGATAGCTTGCGGTTGATGAATCAGCTTGAGAGTGCTGAAGCAACTTGGGCTTGGCTACAAACACACAGGCTTACTTTAGATGATTTTGAAGAGTTAGTTTATTACACTGTTATCTATTCCAAGTTGACAGAACATTTATTTGCCGACAAAGTTGAAGAGTTCTTTGTTGAACATCAATCAGATTATGTTCAAGTAGTCATGTATGAAGTTGTCTTCGATGATTTAGATTTGGCGATGGAGTTATTTTATGCAATTCAAGAAGGAGAAATTAGTTTTACTGAAGTTGCTCATAAATATAGTCATGATGTTGAAATACGCCGCTGTGGAGGATATAAGGGAATACTGAGCCGCACAAATTTAAAACCAGAAATATCAGCAGCTGTATTTGCAGTAACTCCTCCCCAACTTCTTAAACCAATTGTTACCTCTAAAGGCGTTCACTTGATTAATGTTGAGGAAATTGTCACACCGCAATTAAATCAAACTTTACGCCTAAAAATTATTTATAACTTAGCTTCACAATGGCTAAAAAAGCAACTTGAGCAAATGAAATTTGAAGTTGTCATAAGTTGCTAGTACAGCACGGCTTAAAGCGAACCCGAAGAGTGTCGGCGATTGGACACATTTGAGTGTCTCAATGACGGCTTGAGTGTTCACGGTCAATTAAGCTAAAGGGTGGTTAAGCGCAAAAATTATATTTGAGTTCTTAACGCATCATCAAATTTGTTCTTTACCTAAGTTGTTTAGGTAAAATTCTTTTTCACAAAATCATTGGAGATTAAATCATTTAAGCTTATATAAAAATAATTTTCAATTACTATTGCTCATTAATTATTTTACTTGTCTTAACTGTCTTAACTGTCCTTGAATTTTATTACCGATTATAAGATGCTGGAAAAGTAATACTCAAACAAATTTACAGGCAATTAGCAGCTAAAAATCAAAACTTATGTCTGAAATCGGATTGTTTCAATGCTCGTTTTTTAAATAACGCTGAAATCAATTAAGTAAGTCGGTGAAAATAAACCTAGCTATGTAACAGAATGTAAAATCGATATAACCCTTGCGATTGCTTCATTCCACTTCGTTCCATTCGCAATGACATAGCGTGAATTATTTCAGCCGTTCTACTTAACTGTATTTTAAACAGTTAATTTTTTTAATCGTAATCATTCTGTAATTTTTTCCATACATCTACCCTAGCAAGGATTTACGCAAGAGCGCAATTAGTAGGATGCGTTAGGAAACGCACTCCATACATAGAGTTAGTGCGTTAGTCCTCAATTGACTATTACCATTAATTTTGAGTAAAAATTATGACAAATCAGCAAACTCCACAAATAGAAATTACCAATATTGTCTATAAGAATAAGGTCAAGAGAACTCAATCTGACGAATACGTTGAGATTACCAATCAGGAAAAGACACCTGCCGATGTATCTGGTTGGCAAATTGCTTCAGGGGTAGGACGCAATAAAGCGTTCACTTTTCCCCAAGGAACAATATTAGCCCCAGGTCAGAGCGTACGCGTTTATACCAATGAGGTACATCCAGAGTCAGGCGGCTTTAGTTGCGGTAGCGGTGTATCCCTTTGGAAAGATTCAGGAGATGAGGTCAGACTATTAGATGCTCAAGGAAATTTAGTATCGGGTTTAGCCTATGACAGCAAAGGCAATTTCACGAAAACAACCACTGCTAACGAGAAGACATCAGCCGTGGACACAGTTGTCGAAAATCAAAGCACAGATGCAAAGCTCAATGAGCTACTAAACAAAACTGTTCTCATTGAAAATCAAGAGACAAAACGGTATCTGTTTTCCGTTGGAGAGCCAATCAAAGGACAACGAGGAGATGAAGGTGGCTGGCTAGCATCAAGCGGCTTTGCAAGTCCTAAAGTTGTTGGTGCTGATGCTAATTACTACAACCGTGCCCTATGGAAGATCGTACCAAGTGGTGATAGTTTTCTCATTGAAAATCAAGAGACAAAACGGTATCTGTTTTCCGATGGAGAGCCAATCAAAGGACAGCGAGGAGATGAAGGTGGCTGGCTAGCATCAAGCGGCTTTGAAAGTCCGAAAGTCGTTGGTGCTGATGCTAATTACTACAATCGTGCCTTATGGAAGATTACAACGATATAGTGCAAAACTGCTACACAGTAGCATAATTCATTGAAAGCTCTTACCCAAAGGTGAGAGCTTTTTATGTTTATGTATAAAAAGAGCCTCAACCTCGCAGGAAAGTTGCGTAGTATTGGCTCTCGAAAGCTATGATATTACTTGGTTATAAGAATCAAAGAAAGAAATCCTGTATTGAAGTTTCTTAGTTTAGGGTTTTTGAAAGCATTTTTCCCTCTGCTCTTTGGCGGTGATGCCTTTGGCAACGTCTCCTGGTTACCTCAGACGCATATAATAATCGACAATAAGTAGAAAGGTGCAAATAAACATAACTATGTAACGAAAAATAAACTTAGTTCAAACCTTCTGCCTTGTCTCAACGATAAATATTCCGACCGATCTACTTACACCTTGCTCTGTTAACGCTTTATTGATACAGACCTGACCTAACGTGCAACTTAAGCTACTATGTCTCCTATTGCCTTTGTGCAATTAAGTGAGGAGTAGTGCAGGTCAAACATGAACATAACAGAAAATCTCAAAACGCAGGCTACGGACAATCTTGTTGCCATTGCCAACCAATTCACGCTTCAGGGAAAGGTTACGAGCGTTCAAGCATTTGGAAGTGGTAATATCAATGATACGTTCCTGGTTACTCTAGATTCTCCCAAAGAACAGCATTTTGTCCTGCAACGCATCAACACGCAGGTGTTTCGTCAGCCCCAACTGATCATGCAGAACATGTGTACCTTTACTGAGCATGTTCGCAAACGTTTACAACTCACCCCCCTGACTCGTCGCTGGGAAGTGCCGCGTGTCTTGTTGACTCAAGATGCTCAAGACCATTGGCGGGATGCTGAAGGGTCATTCTGGCGGGCGATTAGCTTTATTGAAGGCTCGCAATCTTTTGACACGATGCACGATCGCTCATACGCCAAAGAAATCGGTTATGCTCTGGGGATGTTCCACAATCTGATTAGCGACTTACCTCCAGAAAAACTCGCCGACACACTCGAAGGATTTCACATTACACCGCTTTATCTGCAACATTACGAAGAAGTACAGGCGAAAACTAGTGTAGGTAAGTCGCCTGAAGTAAATTATGCCTTGCAGTTTGTTAGCGATCGCCAAATCTTTGCACATATTCTAGAAAATGCTAAAGCTGAAGGTAGGTTGCCGTTGCGCTTAATGCATGGCGATCCCAAAATTAATAATGTCATGTTTGACACTGCTACCCAACAAGCCGTCAGCGTCATCGACCTCGACACGGTTAAGCCTGGTCTGGTACATTATGACATTGGTGATTGTTTGCGATCGGGCTGCAATCCTGCCGGCGAAGAAACAGAAAATTGGCAAAGTGTTTATTTTGATACCGACCTGTGTCAGGCAATCCTAGAAGGATATCTTTCTGTAGGTAAAGCGTTTCTCACTGAGAATGACTATGCATACATGTACGATGCCATTCGTCTCATCACCTTTGAGTTAGGACTGCGATTCTTTGCTGATTATTTAGCAGGAAATGTCTACTTTAAAGTCAAGCATCCAGAACACAATCTTGAGAGGGCACTAGTCCAATTCAAGCTTACCGCAAGTATTGAATCCCAAGAAACAAAGATTCGTTCTATTATCCAGGATATGAAATGAACGAGCAGACATTTTCTCTGCAACCTTTCCTTAGCGAGTTCCTGCCTAATTTGCAAATCGCAGGCAATATCGCCCGACATGCTAATAAACTTACCATCCATTACACGTTGTCGGGCGATTTAAAAGAAGTCATTATTGCTCCGTTATCAGACACACCAGCACGAAAGCACCAACTGTGGGAAGATACCTGCTTTGAGTTCTTCATTGGCATCAAGGATTCTCAACGGTATTGGGAATTTAACCTCTCTCCTGCTGGACATTGGAATGTCTATCTCTTTGATGGTTATCGTCAAGGAATGCAAGAAGAAACAGCTTTGATGACACTCCCGTTTAGTATCCAAAATCAATCTGATAGTTTAACACTGGCCTTGGATCTTGATTTGGATAAAATCGTCTCGGCAAACCAAAACCTCGAAGTTGCCATTACCACTGTCATCAAATGCAGAGATAGTAACGTGACTTATTGGGCATTAACTCATCAAGATACAAAAGCTGATTTTCATCTACGAGATAGTTTCATTATTGATTTGTGAGATATGTTTTTGTGTAGCTTGTAAAGTTAGGAAAATTAGCTGAGCGGTATCTACTATGGAAGAAAGACTACAAAAGCTTCAAGAAGAAAACGACAAATTGCAACAAGAGATTCAAGAACTAAAAGAGGAGAACTCAAAATTAAAAGTATCCCCAATAAATAAATTTCTGGGTTTAGGAAAATTACTTTTCCATGTCACAACTTCTTTTGGGTTGAAGACAGCAATACTAGATTACCTAGATAAAATTAGTCCTAACAATCCATTTCCAAAAGATGAAACAGCGACGTTAGCTAACGCATTGATTAGCCGTTTGCGCTTTATTACATACACAAGACTTTTCTTTACGTTGCTTCCATTTTCTGTAGTAATTTATCAGTCTTGGCTTCTGACGAATCAAAACAAAATAATCAATGAGCAGTTGACTGAGCAAGCCAAGCAAAACGAATATATTCTTGAATCATTCAGAAATGATGCTTATATTGCAGTTGTAGATAAACAACTGGAATTAAATAAGCTTCTTGTAGAGAACCCAAGCTTTAATAAATTCTTTATTTTAGATAATCAGCTAGTTGAGAAAAATAACCCAAATTATCATGAAATTTTAGCTGTATCTGACTTTTTTTTAGATTATTTCGATTTGTATTATAGTCAATCAAACTATTTTCTTCCAGCAGATGATGAATTTGCTATAGAGTCAAGACGAACTTGGGAGAAGTACATAAAAGACAGCTTTCAAAATATCCCCATATTATGTAAGAGATTAAATGAGGTTAAAGATTACTATACAAAAGATTTTAAGAATTTTTCAGGTTGCTCTATAGATACGGCAGATTAATTGAAAAAAGCGCGATCGCTGCTCATGACTACATTCTTCTCGACCATCATACTTAGCAAAATTCAAGTAAGATTCCTATAAATATATCTACTCAGGATGAATAATGAACTTGGAAGAAGGATTAAAAATTTTAGATGGAGTTGTCTTTAGCAAAATTAATAGACATTTGAAAGATGTAGAGATAATTGTCCTTAAAGGCTCATGGCAAGGTTTAAATTATGATGAAATTGCTAGTAATGAAGGTTATGCAGCTAAGTATCTCCGACAAGACGTAGGTTTCAAATTGTGGAAGTTACTTTCAGAAGCATTAGGAGAAGAGGTTAATAAAACTAATTTTCGTGCCGCTATTGAGCGATCGCATAGCCTCTCTTCTGGAGAATCGCAATTTATAGATAGGAATATTCTACCAACAGAAGTACAGCAGTTGGAGTCTTGGCATCAAGATAGTTGCAGTACCGTCAAGAATGAATTATTGCCAGAATACCCGGAAGGCTCAGTTCAGCTTACTTCTGCATTTTACATCCAGAGAATGCCAATAGAAGAACGCTGTTATGAAACAATTCTCCACCCTGGCTCGCTGATTCGGATTAAAGCTCCTCACCAAATGGGCAAAACATCTTTGCTTGATAGAATCATCGCTCACTCAAATCAGCAAGGATACAGTACAGTCCGCCTCAACTTGTTACAAGCAGAAACAACAGTTTTTAGTAATTTGGATAAATTTTTGCGTTGGTTTTGTGCTTATGTTAGTTACAAATTAAAACTATCTACTTTGTTGCAAGAATCTTGGGATGAATATAGAGGTAGCATTATTAATTGCACTACATATTTTGAAGATAATATTTTGATAAAAATCAATAGTAATTTAGTGTTGGCATTAGATGAAGTAGATAGAGTTTTTCAATATCCGGAAATTTCTCAAGGTTTTTTTGCCATGTTACGTAGTTGGCATGAAGAAGCTAAAACTATAGAAATTTGGGAAAATCTACGGTTAGTTGTAGTACATTCCACTGAAAACTATGGTTCGTTAGACATAAATCAATCACCCTTTAATGTGGGGTTAGTGGTTGAATTAACAGAGTTTACCAAAGAACAAATAGAAGACTTAGCCCAGCGTCACAAACTTGATTATAATCAAACCCAAGTTCAGCAACTAATGTCTTTGCTAGGAGGGCATCCATATTTAATTAGATTGGCACTCTATCGTCTTGCACTTGGGGATATAACTCTGGAAAAATTATTACAAAATGCTTCCACAAATGCCGGAATTTATGAAGAACATTTACGGCGATTTTTGCATACTTTTAAAGTAAATACTAATTTAACAGAAGCATTTATTAAAGTAGTGACAGCAACAGAACCAGTTGATATAGAAACAATGTCGGCGTATCAGCTATATAGTATGGGCTTAGTTAAAAGATTAGGCGATAAATTAACACCAAGCTGTCAACTATATCAACAATATTTTCGGGAACACTTGAAGAATTCAAACTGAGACACTGAAAAATACTATTGAGGACAGCTTGGACTTGGCCCTTTCAAAGAATAGTTATCAACTTGCACCCAGCTATCTTGTCCTAAAGCCCAAAAGCCTGTAAAGATGTTATAAGTTGAAGCGTTACCAGTGCGGAACTGTAGCGTTAGTTTCGTATATTGTGGCAAGCTACCAAACTTGAGTTCAGACCAAACTTTCTGCTGGGTATCACGAACCCCGAAGTATCCATCTGTGACATTAGCTGATGTCCGCACATAAGCTTCTAATGTATAGTTAGAATTTGGCTTGAGACGTACTTGTTGACGAATGGCATTCCAATCAGAAACATTCCGTATCCAGGCATTATTTTGACCCCTAAAACTATATCCTTTATTAATGTCAAAACCTGCACGCCCTTCAGTTAACCAATAAGATGAGGGCTGTTGTTCAAAATCTAGATTGCCATAGGGTGCTGCACATGAAGCTTGTACTTGATTTATGGAAATATTGGTTAATAATATCGAACCAACAGCCATACCCAAAATGTTAATTAATACGCCTTGAGTAAGTAAATTTCTACTTTGATTTTTAATCAATTTCATGATATTCTCCGATATTTTGTAGCCGTGAATATTTTCTGAAACCTTTGTAGTTTTGTGGCCAGAGATTTCTGGTGCGTTAGTACGTTCCGTACATAACGCACCCTACTAAATTTACGGTGCGCGGAATATTTGTCCCTTAGCATTAACTACCCAAGGATTACCGCTAGCATCAACGGCAATTTCTACCGCCGCACCTGGAACTAAATCCCAATTAGAATTGTTCATAGAAAAGATTTCATAGCCACTACTACCATTGCTGGCACAACCTAGAATCCACACTTTACTACCACCAACCGCGATTTTCTTGGCACAACCAGGAACGAGTGTCCAAGGATCGCCTCTTTTTACAACGTCTCCACTAGTACGAAAATTGATGTTACGAAATATCTCTCCCCGCCCGTTAACTGCCCAAACGATATTCTTAGAGTCAACAGCTAAGTCTTCAACCGCACCCCGAATTAAATCCCAACCAGAACCGTTCCAAGAAAAGATTTGATAACCATCACTGCCATTTCTGTCACAACCTAGCACCCAAACTTTACTACCAGCTGCGATTTTTTTGGCACAACCGGGAACTAGTTGCCATGAGTTACCACTTCTTTGAAAGATTTGGCCATCAGCATTGACTACCCAAGGAGTACCGTTACTTTCAACAGCTATGTCTACAGCCGCACCCGGAACTAAATCCCAATTAGAACCGTTTCTAGAAAAGATTTGATAACCACTACCACCACCGACACAACCTAACACCCAAGTTTTACCGCCACCAGCAGCGATTTTTTTAGCACAGCCTATGACTTGTTGCCATTGTTGTTCTACAGCTTGCGGTGTTGGTGCTACGCCAATTACTTCATATTCAACTACGTAAACATTTCCCTCGTCAGGGTTGTAGACAATTTTTGTTTTAACGCCGCCAGCTTCAGACTCATTAACGCTTAAACGTCCGAGAAAATCATCTCCACTACCACTGTCATACTCCCAGAAATTCACATCAATGGCGTTGGAGAAATCAAGTTTGAGATTAGGGCGAACGATTTGACCTTTACGAATATCATAGTCTTGTCCTCGTGCTGGCCAAATTGCTAAATCTCGCTTTGGTTGGTTAGAGAGACTTAAATAAAGATCGTCTGGATCTCCGCCACCAGAACTATCAATTGCTTGCGCTACATCGGGAATTTCAGCTATTACTTTACTGGCTTCGCTTAAGTCGCCTGGAAGGGCTGTAGAAATTAGCACTTTACTAACAGCAGCCAGTGGTTGAAAAATTGCATTTAAAACACCGGCACTAATACCAGTAGATACAGATTTACATTCGATCGCTCGAATAATTAGTTGAGCCGCTTGACTAGGATTTGCAGAAGTTAAAATTGCTGCAAAAATTAATAATGTGACGAAGTTCTTGGTAATAAAGTTAGATTTCATAATGTTTCTCTTAGTTGGAATTGTTGCTTAACTAAGATTATGTGTTTTTGTTAGATTGCTGTCGATACATATAATGTCAGTAGTTTAACTGGGGTCTTTTAAAAGAAAAATATAGTTTTGATGAAAAAATCAGTAAATGTCATAAAAAGTCAGGTAAACCAGGAAATATATGTTTTTATATGAAAATTGTCTTAAATTTAAACGCAGAGTCATGCGAAAGGGCGCGGAGTGTTTGAAAGGTTATGACTGATTTTAAATACTATAAATTAGGGGGCAGTCTTGAATATCAACACCCAACTTATGTAGTGCGGCAAGCTGATTCTGAGCTTTATGAAGGGTTGATAAATGGTGAATTGTGTTATGTCTTAAACTCGCGACAGATGGGTAAATCTAGTTTGCGAGTTCATATTATGAAACGGCTGAAGGAGCAAGGAATACAATGTGCATCAGTTGATTTAACTAGAATTGGCAGCCATGTCACACCTGCTGAATGGTATGGCGGATTTGTGTCTGAGGTGTTGCGGGGGTTTGGTTTATCAAGAAAGGTGAATTTTGGGACGTGGTGGCGATCGCATGAATTTTTACCACCGAAACAACGGTTGAGTGAATTGATTGATGATCTACTGTTAACAGAATTTTCGGGTAATTTAATTATTTTTATTGATGAAGTTGACAGTATTTTAAGAATCAGTTTTAAAGATGATTTTTTTGCTTTTATTCGTGCTTGTTATAACTACCGAGCAGATAATCCAGAATATCAACGTCTCACTTTTTGCTTGTTGGGTGTAGCGACTCCGGCTAATTTAATTGGTGATAAAAATCGCACACCTTTCAATATCGGTCGCGCTATCGAATTAACTGGGTTTCAATTAGATGAAGTAGCAGTTTTAATTCGAGGTTTAGAGGGAATAGTCGCCAGACCTCAAGCGATAATAGAAGAGGTGTTAAAGTGGACTGGCGGACAACCTTTTTTAACTCAAAAGCTTTGCCAATTAATTTGTAATTCTGCTGATTCATTCCCAGCGCATCAGGAAGAAGAATGTGTGGAAAGATTGGTACAAACGCAAATTATCCAAAACTGGGAAGCGCAGGATGAACCAGAACATTTACGAACTATCCGCGATCGCATTTTGCAAAGTTCACAAAATCAGACTGGGCGATTATTAGGACTATATCAGCAAATCTTACAACAGGGAGAAATCCCCGCAGATGACAGTCCCGAACAAACACAACTCCGTCTGACGGGCTTAATTGTCAAGCAGCAAGGCAAACTGCGAATTTACAATGACATCTATGCACAGATATTTAATCGAGCATGGCTCGATAAAGTATTGACAAATATTCGACCTTATGCACAAACGTTAAATGCTTGGGTGGATTCCCACTTTCAGGATGAGTCGCGTTTGTTAAGGGGGCAAACTTTGCAAGATGCGCGCAATTGGGCAATAGATAAAGGTTTGAGTGATTTAGATCGAAAATTTTTAGATGCCAGTCAGGAATTAGAAAAGCGGGATGTGCAGAAAAGATTGCAAGCAGAAGCAGAAGCAACGCAGATATTAATCCAAGCCAATGAAGTCTTATTGGCAGCCAACCAAAAAGCTAAACGACGGATTCAAATTGGAGGAGGAGTGTTAGCGATCGCCCTAATTTTAGCAGTATTTGCCGGACTATGGACTTCGAGAATAATTAAACAAGCGCAATTAGAAAAAATTAAATCTTCAAGTCTATTTGCAACTGCATTATTTGTTTCCAATCAAAAATTTGATGCCTTATTAGAAGCACTAAAAGCAGCTAAACAAATCAAAAGTACCCATGGGGTTGATCGAGCTACTCAAATTCAAGTTTTAGAAATATTACAGCGGACAGTTAATTTCACCAGAGAACGTAACCGATTAGAAGGATTTAAAGCTGCTATTAGGGGCGTAAATTTTAGTCCAGATGGAAACTTTTTAGCTACTGTCAGTGAAGATAAAAGCATTAAAATCTGGAGGAGTGATGGCAAATTATTCCAAGTTTTTGCTCGACAACAAAATGCCATCCTAGCTTTAAGTTTTAGTCCAGATGGAAAATTATTGTCTACAGTTGATGAAACCGGAGCAGTAAAACTTTGGAATTGGCAGGATGGCATTTTACTGCAAACTCTCAAAACAGAGGGTAAAAATGTTTGGAATGCTAGTATTAATTTTAGTCCAGATGGTGAAAACATCGCTGCAATTGATGATAGTAATGAAACAATCAATATTTGGAGTAAGAATCAAAACTGGAAATTAACTAAAAATATTAAAGATGCTGAAACTAACATTTTGTATGTGAATTATTTGCCAAGTAATAGCTCAGATGAACAATTACTAGCTTCAGCAAATAAAGATGGAACGGTGAAAATTTGGAGGAGCAAAGATGCAACGCTTCTGAAAACTATTAATGCTCATAATCAAGCAGTTTTGCATATCAGCTTTAGTGAGGATGGTCAATTTTTAGCTACAGCTAGTGAAGATACAACAGTTAAGATTTGGAGAACTGCGGATTGGCAATTAGTTAAAACATTAACATCTCATGGTGATTGGGTAAACAGCGTGAGTTTTAGTCAGGATGGTAAACTCCTAGCAACTGCAAGTGATGACAACACTGTGAAAATTTGGCGGAGGAGTGACTGGCGATTACTTGAAAGTTTAGCAGGACATAATAACAAGGTTTATAGTATAAATTTTAGCCCAAATAGTCACACTCTAGCTTCTGCTGGTGAAGATAAAAAAGTTATCTTCTGGAGTTTTCACGAACATTTACTAAAAATTATTACAGACCATAGTGATGTAATTAGAAAAATGAGTGTTAGCCATGACGGCAAAATTGTGGCTACAGCCAGCAACGATCGCACAGTCAAACTTTGGAGCAGCCTTGATGGCAAATTGTTACAAACTTTGAAACACGAAAATGCTGTTGAAGGTGTCAGCTTTAGTCATAATAATGAGTTCTTATCTTCTGCCAGCGTTGATGGTATAATCAAATTTTGGAGAATTAGCAATGGGAAATTGCTGAATGAATGGAAAGATAGTAATGTCATTTTTGATATAAGTTTTATTCCCAATATTTACAACGATCAATTTTTAGCCTCAGTTGGTGTAGATCGAGTTATAAAGCTTTGGAAAACAAGTGATGGGAAATTACTACAAATTCTGCAAGGTCATAATGATAAAATTCTTAGTGTTAGCTTTAGCTCTAATGGTAAAATTTTAGCTTCTGGCAGCAAAGACGGAATAATTAAGCTGTGGATTAAGAGTAAAGACTGGCAATTATTTAAAACTCTAGACAGCCATAATTCTGCGGTTCAAGATGTAAAATTTAGCCCAGATGGGATGTTTCTAGCATCTGCTAGTGTGGATGGTACAGTTAAGCTTTGGAAGACAACCGACGGAACTTTGCTAAAATCTTTATCTACCCATCAGGGTCATGTATTAAGCGTAAGTTTCAGTCCGAATAGTCAACTTTTAGCTTCAGGTGGTGAGGATGGAATAATTAAGCTTTGGCAGATAAGTAATGGGAGTTTACATTACAGTCTTCACGGTCACAAAAGTGCAATCAGGAAAGTAAACTTCATCAAAAATAATATTTTAGTATCTGTTTCTGCTGGTTTGGAAAAAACTGTAATTTTATGGAATTTACAAGATATTGAACTAGATAAGTTACTAAAAAATGGATGTAATTGGGTGCGTGACTATCTAAATAATAATCCTAGCGTTAACAAAACGAATAAACATATTTGCAATGAAAGGTGAATTGTTGAATCTATATTGCTTTACTAACTGCAAATATTTTATTTTTGAGAAACTATACTTAGAAAAAAATAATAAAGTGAATTTTAACGTTATAGAATACCTTACACTGCGCTTTAACGCATCCTATATCTGGGTGCATTGCGTTACGAATATTTATTTTCGCTATCTTTTAGTGACCTAATGCCATAACACAACGGCAATAAAGCAACAGAAATATTTTGTCTACCTGACTTGAAAAAGCGCGCTTGTGCTGAGCAAAAAATACTATTCCCTAGTCTCTAGCCTCTAGTCCCTTTTTCATGTGTTTTGGTGTACGCAGTTCATGATGGCTACTTAATATTTTATTTATAAATAGCCTCTGTATCAATGCTTTTGGTATTGTTTTAAATAAGTTGTATAAATCTGGAAAAAGATGCAGCTATTAGATAGCTGTAAGGAGGCAAAGTTTAGACTGAGGAAAGAGAGTTAAAGTAGCAAAATTGAGAGGTTCCCTAGCCAATAAGTCGCTTTCTATAAAAAGTATAAAATATTTCTTTAACAAGTTATTTTTTAAGTAAAGTTGCTTAAGTACATGCTTTAAATGCATGGCTTTCTTGCAAAGAATAAATCATTTAATAGAGGAGTATTAACCTTTGGTATCGTTCTTTTGTCGGATAAACACCTTTGTTACCTATAGGACTCCTATTTGATTTTTGTGAAGCTAGGTACAACTACAAGGCTTCTTTTTGCCTGCCTATCGCGCTTGCGCTGCGCTTCGCGCACCACGCAAATAATTTCAGAAATCAAAGCGGATTGCTATAGCACTGTGTTATGGAATAAACATGAACTTTTATCAGTGCAAGATATAAGACTATTAAATTTACGTAAATAACGAAAAAAGTCGTAAAAAGTCCGTTAAAGTCATATCT
Organism: Dendronalium sp. ChiSLP03b; assembly: GCF_034531165.2. Classification (NCBI taxonomy): domain Bacteria; kingdom Bacillati; phylum Cyanobacteriota; class Cyanophyceae; order Nostocales; family Nostocaceae; genus Dendronalium; species Dendronalium sp. ChiSLP03b. Next base: position 44,524 of record NZ_JAVRBR020000084.1, read on the forward strand.
AAAACAAACTTTGTTACTCTTTTTAAAAATGAATCTTGAAGAAGCATTAATTATTTTAGATACGTTTCTTGAACAAAGCTTAAATGACGTTCAGGAGTTAGTATTTCGCAAAGCTTGGGAAGGGCAAACTTATCCAGAGATAGCAGAAAGCTCCGGCTATGATGCTAATTACATCAAAGATGTTGGTTCTAAGTTGTGGAAGTTACTGTCACATGCTTTGGAGGAAGAGGTCACAAAAAGTAATTTTAGGTCAGTTTTGAGACGGCGATCGCAAAGTAATATCCTGCAAAAAAAACAGCAGCACATACAGACAGCAGTCTTGAAGCATCATCAGCCGTCAGGTGGGGTAAGAGAAATTGAGATTATCTCTAAGGATAGTGGCATATCGGAGTTGCCTGTAGCAACGAAGGTAGAAGAAGAGAAAAAATCCGTCATCTTCAATCCTGACTTCTTAGAAATTCCTAGTGGCTCAGTACCGCTTAACTCCAGCTTTTATATCGAGCGTCCGCCAATTGAAGAACGCGCCTTTGCCGAAATCAATAAGCCTGGAAGTCTGATCCGAATCAAAGCCCCCAGCCAAACGGGGAAAACTTCCCTGATGCAAAGGATTCTGGCTCATGCTAGACAAAGTGGGTTACACACTGTGCAAATAAGTTTGCAGCGGGCAGATAGTCAAGTTTTTACTAGCTTAGAAAAATTCTTACGCTGGTTTTGTGCAAATATTAGTCGGCAGTTGAACCTAGAGCCAAAGTTACATGATTATTGGGATGAGGATATTGGTAGCAAAGTTAGCTGTACATTATATTTACAAGGGTATGTCTTGCAGGAAATCGACTGTCCGGTAGTCTTAGCTTTGGATGAAGTAAATCGAATTTTCGAGTATCCAGAAATCTCTGGCGACTTTTTACCGCTACTGCGCTCCTGGTACGAGGACGCTTCCGAACTGGAGATTTGGCAAAAACTCCGACTACTGGTAGTTCATGCCACTGAAGCTTATATCCCGTTAGACATCAATCAATCGCCTTTCAATGTCGGGCTACCAATTAAGTTACCAGAATTTACTTTAGAGCAAGTGCAGGATTTGGCATTACGCCATGGACTGGCTTGGGCTGAAAGTGAAACCGGAGCTAAAAAACTGGCTCCACTAGTAGCGATGATCGGCGGTCATCCTTTTTTAGTACGTCTTGCTCTTTATAATTTGGTACGGCAAGAAGTAACTCTAGAACAGTTACTACAGAATGCTCCGACAATAGCAGGAATTTACAGCAACTACTTGCGGCATCATTTAGCAAATCTGCAAACGCATCCTGAACTGAAAACAGCACTCAAAAAAGTAGTGACATCAAAAGAAAGCGTGCAATTAGAAGCGATCGCAGCCTATAAATTAGAAAGCATGGGATTGGTAAAACTTGAGGGAAATCAAGCAATACCCAGTTGTGAGTTGTATCGACTGTATTTCCGCGAACAATTGGGTTAAAAAATTAAAAATTAAAAATTCAGTACGGAGTGTAGTCTTAGCATGTATTTTGGCTGTTCCTATGTGCAAATTAAATGGGTGACGGCGGATGAATCAATATGAATATCAAATCGGCGGCAGTCTCAAAGTAGAGGCTCCTAGCTATGTAGAACGGCAGGCTGACCAAGAACTTTATAATGCTTTGATGCGGGGCGAGTTTTGTTATGTATTTAGCTCCCGGCAAATGGGCAAGTCTAGCTTGCGGTTACGAACGAGGCATAGATTGGAACAAGCAGGTTACAGTTGTGCCTCTATCGATATGACCAGAATTGGTAACGGCAATATTACGCCTTCGCAGTGGTATAAGGGTATAGTTGTTGACCTATTAAGGAGCTTTAACCTTTTTGGCAAAGTTAATTTAAAAGCTTGGTGGTCAGAGCGAGAAGATTTATCAGCATTACAGCGATTGAGCCAGTTTGTTGAAGATATTTTGTTAGTTCAACTTCAAGCTGAAAAAATCTTTATTTTTGTTGATGAAATTGATAGCGTTCTCGGTCTGAATTTTCCAGTTGTCGATTTTTTTACTCTGATTCGATCTTGCTACAATCAGCGAGCAGAAAATCCCGAATATAACCGCCTCACCTGGGCGCTGTTTGGTGTGGCAACGCCTTCAGATTTGATTGCTGACCGCAACTGTACCCCTTTTAATATTGGTACATCTATTGTCCTGGATGGCTTTAGTTTGTCAGAAGTTCAGCCATTAGCAGCGGGATTAGAAGGTAAAGTAGCTAATCCGATGGCTGTTCTCAAAGAAATTTTGGCTTGGACGAGTGGACAGCCGTTTCTCACTCAAAAGCTATGTCAGATAGTCGTGCAGGAAAGAAACAGTGGCAGCAAGGATATTGAGGAACATAGAACTCTGGAAGCTGATGAGCGTTACAAGTTGGACGACCATTTACCAATCGTTAATTATCATCTCATCAGTTTTTATTACCAATTTCCTTCGTTGATTCTTGAAAAGCTAGTGCAAACACACATCCTAGACAATTGGGAAGCCAATGATGAGCCAGAGCATTTAAAGACAATCCGCGATCGCCTCCTGAGAAACGAGCAACGTGCTGGAGGTTTACTGGGATTATACCAGCAAATTTTACAAGGAACTCAGGTATCTGTTGATGATGGAGAAGAACAAATCGAGTTGCTGTTGTCGGGATTGGTGACCAAGCAGCGGGGGCAATTGATCGTGAAAAACCGCATTTATCAAGAGGTTTTTAACCAAGCTTGGGTAGAAAAACAATTGGCAAAACTGCGTCCTTACTCTCAAGCATTAAATGCCTGGGTAGCTTCAAAGCACTGTGACTATTCACGACTGTTGCGCGGAACTGCCTTGCTGGAGGCTCTGGCTTGGTCACAGGGCAAAAGTTTGAGCGATTTAGATTATCAGTTTTTAGCCGCTAGCCAAGAATGCGATCGCCGAGAAGTTGAGACGTGGTTAGAAGCCGAACGTGCTAAGGAAGTCAAAGCGCGACTGGTTCAAGAGCAAAAAGCTGCTAGACTGCAAAGATTATTTTTTGTTGGGGCATTCAGTTGGGTATTGATAGTTGCTTTAGGGTTTGGGATGGTGACTTTCTTGGGCTATGGACAGCAGTGTTCAGTAAGATTAAAGGAATTGCTACATTTCCAGTAAGTAGGATGCTGAGCTTAACAGCTTCGCTGGTTCTACCATGCACAGCGATCGCATAATATCATTTGCCTATTTTAAAACATCCTTATCAGATTCTTCTTCCTCAGCTTCCAGAGCGATTGGATATTTGTTTGCAAGTCTCTTAGTGCCATTCCCGTATGACATTTTCTGACGAAATAATACCTAACAATTTGCATCTCATTTTTAAACTCCTAACTATTTAGGACTTTTTCAGGCTGCATTTATTTAACGAACAGCTTAATTTAATTTCAGGATTTAAACAAAACCACCCCCAAGTAAAAATAAACCTTACTACACAAATTGAATCAATTATTTACTATTGGGTAACAAATTGTTTGTGATGTTATTAAACCAATCTTGTTAAGGAAAAAAATTATGGCTTTTAATGTAACTCTGGAAACAGATAATGGTATTGCTAGAATCAAGTTGTCAGGCGAACTGGATGGGCTGAATGCGCCAGTTTTCCAAGCTGAAGTTGCTAAAGCAGTATCTCAAGGAGCAAAAGACCTTGTTTTGCTGATGCAGGATTTAGACTATATGTCTAGTGCTGGTTTAAGGGTACTGATATTCGCCAAGCAAAAGATGGGTGCAAAAGCTAATATTTATGTAGTTGGCGCTCACGAGACGGTAATCAATACCTTGCAGAAAACCGGATTTGACCAAAGTTTAATTTTACTAGATAAAGATAACATCGGCGAACTCGAAAACGTTTAGTAGGAAGCATATTAATTAGTTTCTAACAAGGCAATTGATATGCAACCTTCTTTAACAGTGCCTGCAACTTTAGATTCACTTACTAAAATCGCTGAATTCGTGATGGCGGCTACCGCAGCAGCTGGTTTAGATAAAAAAGCTGCCTATCGTTGCCGTTTAGCAATAGACGAAATAGCTACCAATATTATTACCTATGGCTATGGTCAAGCTGGTTGCGAGGGGTTATTGAACTTGCAGGCGGATATTGACGAGCAAGCCCTGACAATTTCTATCGAAGATACAGCCATAGCCTACAATCCCTGCCAGGCTCAACTTCCAACTGAAGACGAGTTAAGGCTACCATTAGAGGAGCGTCCAATTGGTGGTCTAGGTGTATATCTTGCACTCCATGATGTCGATAAGTTTGATTATGAACGCGTCGGCGACAAGAATCGCAACATATTCACTATGTACCGCACGGCATCAGCACAGTAAAAGTGCTAAATACAGACGCGATTATACTCTTACGAGAAGCCGCTCTTACGAGCGTCTACGCGTCTGTACAAGAGTTAGAAGTTTTATCTTCCCCTGCCTCCCCTGCTCCCCCAATCCAAAAGGAGACTCCATGAAAACCGAGCATGAACTTCTGCTCGTCTATGAGCGAGACTTACAGATCGCTCACATGATTCAAGCCGATTTCTTGCCAGAGGTTTTACCACAAATGCCTGGGTGGGAAATAGCAGCTCGCTTTCATCCAGCACGTGTAGTCAGTGGAGACTTTTACGATGCTTTTACCCTTGCCAATAATCGAGTTGGCATTGTGGTTGCGGATGTTTGCGACAAAGGGGTGGGCGCTGCGTTGTTTATGTCCCTTTTTCGCAGTTTGATCCGAGCTTTTGCCCAACAGCATTATAATCTGAGCTGGTTAGATATACTTAACGATGAGCGTGGCAAACCCAGCAAGGGGGTGCGATCGCAGGCTCCCAGAATTGGCACTACTGCCCTGAAAAATGCCGTTACTCTCACAAATAACTACATAGCCAATAATCACAGTCGGATCAATATGTTTGCCACGCTGTTCTTCGGCGTATTGAATCCAGCTACAGGCTTGTTACATTATGTTAACGCTGGACACGAACCCCCACTAATTTTTAGTGCTGATGGTGTAAAGACGAGGCTAAAACCTACAGGCCCAGCTGTTGGTATCATCCCTAATCGGGAATTTGGTATTGAGCAAGTGCAGTTAGAACCTGGTGATATCTTAGTAGCTTACTCCGATGGTGTAACTGATGCTCGCAACCCTAACGGCCAATTTTTTGGTGAAGAAAAATTACTATCTTTACTGCAACAGCCTGCGCCTTCAGCTACTGCGGTACTAGACCGAATTGAAGCTAGTGTGTATGCTTATATTGCTGATGCCGATCAGTTTGACGACATTACCATGCTAGCTGTGCATCGTGCCTGATTTCAGGCTGACTGTTGCGATCGCAAGGATGAATGTGTGATTTCTAAGTTCTCTCAAGCAATTAATTCTGTGTGGCCGCGTTTGCAGGGAATGTACGCAGCATTATTCGTCTCAAGTGCAAGCGTAATTTTCACGTCGGCGGTCGCCACAGCTTTGGTTATGGGGGTGCGACAAGCTGGTTTATTACAAACACAAGAACTCTGGGCTTTTGACCAGTTCATCCAATGGCGTGGCGATGAAGGTCCCGATCCCCGCTTGCTGATTGTGGCAATCACTGAAGATGATATCCAACAGCAAAAGAAATGGCCATTACCCGATGGTATATTAGCACGAGCTTTGGGTAAAATCGAGCAGCAAAAACCGCGAGCCATCGGTTTAGACCTTTATCGAGATTTGCCCTTTGCACCCGGCACTACAGAGTTAACTAAACAATTGCAAGAAAGCGATCGCATTATTGCTGTTTGCAAAGTCAGCGATACTTCTGGTAATTCAGGAATTGCGCCTCCTCCCGGTGTTGCAGAAAGTCGGGTTGGATTTGCTGACTTGCTAATCGATTCTGGTGGTACTCTACGCCGTAGTCTACTCTTTCTCAATCCTCCTGCTGTAGATAAGCCCAGTGGACAAAAGCCGCATCTATGCCAAGATTCCTCCGCCGATCTTTACTCTTTCAGTCTCCAGTTGGCACTCAATTACCTGAAGGTAGAAAAAATCCAGCCAACACTCACTCCATCTAAGGAACTAAAGCTAGGCTCAACAGTATTTAGACGTTTAGAATCCAATTCTGGCAGCTACCAAAATGTTAATGCCGCAGGTTATCAAGTTCTGCTGAATTATCGCTCTCCCAGGCGCGTCGCCCAACAAGTAACCCTGACAGAAGTATTAACAGACAAGGTCGATCCTAACTTAATCAAAAACCGCGTAGTCCTCATCGGCGCTATATCAGACAGTATCAAGGACTTTTTCTACACACCTTACAGCGGCGGAGAGGACAAAGACCAAGAAATGCCAGGAGTTGTGATTCATGCACAGGCAGTTAGTCAAATCCTCAGTGCTGTCTTGGATGGTCGTCCCTTGTTTTGGTACTGGTCAAACTGGGGCGAGACTGTATGGATAGGAGTATGGTCGCTCCTAGGAGGAACACTGGCTTGGAAGATTCGCCACCCTGTGCGCTTTGGTCTCGGTAGTGGAATAGCACTAGGAGGCTTATTGGTGGTATGTTTCGGTTTCTTTTCCCAAGGTGCTTGGATACCGCTAGTACCATCTGCATTGACATTCATGACCACTGCTGGAAGTGTCGTGATCTTAGACCGATTTAATAAAGCGGGATACACAAAAGCAATTTACGATCGCCTAAAAAATCCTTTCAAAGTCAATGTCGAGATTGACCAGTCTAAACGAGAACGCCAAGTAGCCAAAATTACACAGTCTGAATACTTCCAAGACTTACAGAAAAAGGGGAAAGAACTGAGAAATAAAAAAACTCAAGTTCCCCCAGACAGTAACTCTGAAGCATCTACTGATGTTCGTGAGACTAAGAAAAACGGTTCAGCTCCTGGAACTTTAGATAAAGAATATTTTCAACAGATGCAAAACCAGGTAAAAGAATTGAAAAAAAGAGGTAGTAAAAATGATGAGTAATGTACAAACTGCTGATTGATATCCCTATCAAATTATAAAAATCAGCAAAAAAATTAGTCTATTAAAAAATGACTTTACTTTGATGAAAAATCTCATAATTTGCAGTGCTGAAAGTTTATCAAAAGTAGTTTTCTGGTATGATAAAGATCGGCTTTTTTAAACGTAGAGTTCAGCGGTGATATAGCTCTTTTGCTAGGGTAGGTAATGCATTGCTTTGGGAACCCCCATAACGCAATGGCTTCTTTCTACTCCCCCAATCCATTTTCAAGATAAAGAAGATAATAACAAATAATTGGATAAATAATTTAGGAATGATATAAATTGAAGTTGTATTTAATATATGAAACATAATTAAAAGAGGTAAAAATGAAAAATAATTATTGTCGGACTTATACACCATTGTCTTTATTTATATCCCTAGGAATAGGTGCAGTTACTATTTATCCTCAAGCCTTGATGGCTCAGACACCATCGAATTTATTGAGCCAAAAAATAGTTGAATCCCAAGATACATTTGAAACGAAAGATAATTTGAAGATTCCGAGAGTTGGAACGCCTGAAAATCTCAAAGGAGGAGCAGTGCGCTTCAAGCCTCCTAAAGTAGATGCACCTGAAAATCGCAGAGGAGGGGCATCGCGTGGCGATAATTGTAGCTTAAGTAGTAAATCTATTAAAGCTTTACTGCCAGCAAATAATCTAGGATTAACTGTAGAAAAATACCCGACTTTTTTTGTATATATTCCTCCAACTTCGTCGCATGTAGTAGAGTTCGAGTTACATGAAGGTAGCAAAAATCAAGTAGTTTATAAAACAAGGTTTATAGCTCCTAATAATGCTGGTGTTGTTAGTTTGAGCCTCCCTAATAATAAAACCGTAGAACCTCTACAAATTGGCAAGAATTATCGTTGGTTCTTTTCCGTAATTTGCAATCCTGAAGATAGTTCTGAAAACCTTTTGGTACAAGGTTGGGTGCAAAGAATCCAGCCGAGTGCTACTCTAGTGAGTCAATTACAGAAAGCAGCACCACGCGATCGCCCACGCATATATGCAGAGGCTGGTATTTGGCATGAAACTCTGACAACATTAGCTGACCTACGCTACTCTAATCCGCAAGATTTAAGTTTGGTCACGGACTGGAAGGAGTTGTTAAAGTCAGTAGGACTTAATGATGTTGCCGAAGAACCTTTTAGTCATATTGCGGAAAAATCTTTAAGTCGTTAGTCTGAAAACAGTTTGAAACGCCAAAAGGGATTGGCAAAGAGGCAGAAGGCAGGAGCGAAAAGAATTGTCTTCCCTTCGGGTGACGCTCGTCCCTCGCTACCGCTAGCGCAGTCGCCCCTTCGGGGTTTGTTAGTCGCTCATGGGGGGAACCACGCCAGATGCTCCACTTGGGGAGACCCCAAGACCGCACTGGCTCCCCAAGAGCGCTGTCTCACCTTGTCTGGCTGCTCCCCCTGCTCTCTAATTACCAAGGGCTGCCAATCATTGTAAAACCTGCCCAATAGTAAGGATGGGATAAATTTAAATCTCCAAGTTGTGATAATTCTGGCGGTAAAGGCGTTCCTGTTCTTAGCCCTGCTTGGCGCAATTGCCCTTGCTGAATCTTAATTTGCCCTTCGATCATTCCTATCTGTGTCTGCTTTAGAGCTTCTGCTTTCAAGGGTGATGTTTTCAAGTGCTGATAAAATTCCGTCATCAGCACTAAAGTTCCTGCATCACTTACGTTCCAAAGACTACCCATTGCTGACTTGACTCCTGCTTCCAGCGCCAATCCGGAGAAGCCTAATTCTGCTTGCCGATCTCCCAAGGCAGTTTTGCAAGCACTCAATACTAACAAGTCTACAGGAGGATTATTCAATTGCAACTGTCGCAACTGGTTTAAGCGCAGCTTGGTATTCCACAATTGAATGTAGGAATTACTAGCTGTCCCTGGTTGGAAGACTCCGTGAGTTGCCAAGTGAATAATTTTATACGATCTTTGTTGGCGTTGCGATCGCAAATTGTTTAAAGTGAATTTATCGTTGAGGAAGCTGCTCCCCCCTTTATTCTGCACAATTGTAGATAACTCTATAGGTACAGCAGGAAGAGGCTGGAGGTCTTTAAATTCGGATGCTCCCATAGCTAACACTGAGAAGTCGCGGATATCAGTGTAACGAGTATCTGTCAAACTAAAGGCAGGAATCAAACTGATACTGTAATTTTCCACCAGAAATTTCTTGCCATCATGCAATGCTGAAAATGGTACAGAGCGCAAGCCAACACCTACGCAGAAAACTAAAGTATCTATATTTTCAGCCTGAAGTTCTTTTTCAATGGGAGCAATCAACCACTTATAAAGTTGTTGTCCAGAAGCCAAGTAGCTAGTAGTGTCAACTCTTCTAGGGTCGCTCAGCTCAGTTTGAAACTGTTTAGTTATTTTAAGCAAAGCATCTCTATTAGCTGCTTGTATACTCTTAGAAACAGGCTTATTTCTAGAAGTGACTAATAGAATTTCTAGTTGTTTTGGTGTCGGTATTAAATAGACGACAGCAGATTTTTTTCCAGTTTGTTTTTCAATTGTACTTAAGGTTTCGCTAATAGCTTTAGATGACATTAAAGGGTTGGGAAAAGTTGTTCCTATGTAATCTTCGTAGTCCTTTTTCCAGTCTTGTTCTTGTTCATCTACTGCACCTCTTGTTCTTTGTAGTTGAGAGGTATTGGGTATTGGTTGGGTATTGAAAAGATTCTTCTTTATTCTCCAGATTCTATTCTCCTGTCTCCTGTTACCAGTAGCAGGAGTGGTGTTCCTGCCCTCTCTACTAGATTGAGCGATGGAAATCCTCGCCGTGACCTGTTGAGTATTAGGATATTTTAAACTTATATCACCAATAACTTTAGCAGGAGCTACAATGGGACTAATTATTCCTGTTATTAAAAAGGTGACAGCTAGAAAATTAAATTTGTTCATAACTGCTTGTCCCCGATTTATATTTGTGACTATTTTACGTGAGAATTTGTTTAGCGATCGCTTCCACTATTTGGCTCAAGGGATGCTTAGGATAGCGTAAGCAGAAAATATCACTACTAGCTAGCTGAGCCACTTCTTCACAAAGAGGAAGGATGCCTGCAACCAAGGCATTGTATGAACTCTCCATCTGTTCCTGTAAAGCAGTGAAATCCAAATTTGACAGCGCTTTATTAACTACTAATAACATCTCAGGCACTTCTAATTGACGAGCTATATCGACAGTTACAGCAGTACCCTGAAAATCTTGACGATCTGGACGTAGAATGATGATTAAAGTATCAGAAATTGTGATTGATAGTAGAGTTTCTTCATTGAGTCCAGGATGGGTATCAATAAATAAATAGTCTAATTTTAGCCTGTCTATTAGTTCTTGAAAGCCGTCATGTAGTAAGCCTACATCGTATCCATCTCGTATAACTTTAGTAATTTCACCAAGATTAAGAGAAGAAGGTATAAGGTAAATGGCGCTATCTTTATGGGCTACATCCTTCAAAACAGAACTGACATCATAAGCAGTCTCCTCAATATCACAGCGACCCCATAAGTAATCATTCAAACACAGATCCATCATTTCCTCATCGAAACCGAAAACGACATGAATTCCTGGTGATTGAATGTCAGTATCAACAATGCCAACTCGATGTCCATAACGAGCAATGGTAGCAGCCAAATTAGCAGTTATATTTGATTTACCAGTTCCCCCCCGGAATGAGTGGACAGAGATAATTTTGGACATGTTAATAATTCGTAATGACGCTCGAGGACTCGCTAACGCTACGCTAACGTAATTCGTAATTAAAATACACAGAAAATAAAGATGAAGGATGAAGACTCAAACTTGGACTTCATACTTCATTCTTCATCCTTATTCTACTTTCCCACTAATATGACCACAGAGCGATCTGCGATAAGTATACCGTATTGATTTTCTAGTACTGGTTCTGTTCCTGGTTCCCAACTTTGTGCTGGTGGAGTGGCACCAGTGTTAGCAAAGACGTGCCACTGCATTCCTGGAGGAAGTCCTGGGATGTCAAACCAGTGACTGTCCCAATGCATGTTCATCGCCACGTAGATGTAATTGTCAGTGACCGTCCCTTCTTTGGCGTGTTTCCCACAGAGCATAAAAGCGAGGACACGACTGGAATCAGACCAGTCAGCATTCCATGCTTGGGTTCCATGCCAAGTGATATCAGCATAGCCACTGCCGACATAATCTACATTCCGGTAGTGATATTTGTTTCTCAACACAGGATGGGCATTACGAAAGGCAATGCAATGTTTAAAAAACTTAAACAAATCTGCATTGGTTTCCAACAAATTCCAGTCCAGCCAGTTGAGTTCGTTGTCGTGGCAATAGGTATTGTTATTACCATATTGCGTGCGTCCTACCTCATCACCCATGAGGATCATAGGCACACCTTGGCTGACGAGCAACATGGCGATCGCATTTTTTATTTGTCGATGGCGCAGGGCGTTAATATCTGGGTTATCAGTCGGCCCTTCCCAGCCACAGTTCCAGCTATCGTTATCATTAGTGCCATCGTTGTTGTTTTCACCGTTGGCTTCGTTGTGCTTCCCGTCATAGGAAACCAAATCCATCAGTGTAAAACCATCATGGCAAGTAATAAAATTAATTGAAGTTGCTGGTCCTCGCCCTGCCCCAGCATAAAGATCCGGCGAACCCTGTAGTCGCTGTGCCATGTTTCCAACTATTCCAGGCTCGCCTTTGAGAAATTTGCGAATGGTGTCGCGGTACTTACCATTCCACTCTGCCCAACGCCCAAACGCTGGAAAAGAACCAACTTGGTAAAGACCGCCAGCATCCCAGGCTTCAGCAATCAGTTTGCATTTAGCGAGAATGGGGTCAAAGGCGAGAGTTTCCAACAATGGCGGGTTTGCCAGCGGTGCACCCCAAGGATCGCGTCCCAGAATTGCCGCCAAATCAAAGCGGAAGCCATCAATGTGATACTCAGCTGCCCAATAACGCAGGCAGTCAAGTACCATATTGCGAACGATGGGGTTGTTACAGTTGAGGGTGTTGCCAGTGCCACTGAAATTAAAGTAGTAGCCATCTGGGGTAAGCATGTAGTATGTCTTGTTGTCAATTCCCCGGAAAGAAATAGTCGGGCCATACTCATTGCCCTCCGCCGTGTGGTTAAAGACAACGTCTAGAATTACCTCAATGCCGTTTTTGTGCAGGAGTTTAATCAGCGTCTTGAGTTCATCCATTTGCATCCCAAATTTACCTGTGGCGGCATAGCCTGCCTTGGGCGCAAAGAAACCGACGGTGCTGTAACCCCAATAATTCAGCAACAGTTCCCCTGTTTGGGGGTTAGGACGACTGTTTTCAAATTCATCAAACTCATAAATAGGCATCAACTCAATAGAGTTAACGCCTAGCTCCTTGAGGTAAGGAATCTTGTCGCGGATAGCAGCAAATGTTCCTGGATGCTTAACCCCAGCCGAGGGATGGCGGGTAAAGCTGCGGACATGCATCTCGTAAACAATCAGATCCTCTGGTGGGATTTCTAAAGGACGATCCGATTCCCAGTCAAAATCATCGAATGCCAGACGAGCTCGATGATGATACATGTTGTACCAATCAGGCTTTTCTCCCCAAATATCTCTGCCACCAATAATTTTGGCGTAGGGATCTAAGAGAACTTTGGTAGGGTCAAACCAATGACCTTCTTTGGGGTTGAAAGGCCCGTCCATGCGGTAGCCGTATTCGAGGTTTTCGTAATCTAAATCAAATACGGTCATGCTGAAGACATTGCCAATGCTGAACTCTTGTGGAAACGGAATTTCCGCCATTGGTTCTGAAGAGTGCTTTTTGAACAGCACTAGGGTACAGGATTTGGCATGTCGTGAAAAGATAGAAAAATTAACACCCCCTGGTACTAACGTTGCTCCAAAAGGAATCGCACTGCCAGGACGTAGTTTGAAGTCCCCATAACTATGGGTGGGATGAATATCGATTCTATCCATTGTGTTTCTTCTTTTGTTCCTATATGGCTAGGTGCGTGTAACCTGAACTTGCACTTTGAGAACTTCTAAGGCTTGTTCAAGGGTGTCGCAAGTCTTAAAAAAGTCGAGAAATCCAGTGTTATCCATTGTGTCCCGAATTTCTTCAGAAAGCCCCACCAAAATAATCTGCCCACCTTTAACGGATATTTGGCGGTAGAGGGACAGCAGTATCCTTAAACCAGCACTGGACATATAGGCCACTTTGGTCATTTCCAGAATCATCCTAATTCCAGCTTGGGCCAGTGGTAAAATCTGCCCTTGAACTGAGGGAGCGGTATTCGTATCTATATCACCAACCAGTTCTACCACCGTTACTTGTGGGAGTTCATTCACAGCGATTTGCTCTGGGGCTGTATTTTCTAACAATGTTACTTGCAGCGTTTCAATCTTGATTTTCATATGGCTGGGTGTATTCGTGGGTAGTATGGGCAAGATTTACGCAAAAACTCTTTCAAATCACAATCTCTTTGAGATTGCTGTCAGTCTACTAATTCGGCACAATTTGCACTTTGACTTTAACTTGCTCTTGTGTGTCAGGTAGCTTGACCGTTAAAGCATCTGCATCAAAATTGGGATACTCTTCCTCGTTTACCCATACTTGACCAATCCGCACGCTACCAGGTGGTAAGATATCTGGCTGCACCCGCAGGATGTTATCTTTAAACGCTCCTGGCTGCGGCTTAAAGTAAAAGTCCATTGGTTGCTTGGTAATCAACAAGTTCGTATAAACTGCCGACAGATAGCACAACTCAGTAGAGTGATAACCGCTCATTGAGTGGCTACCTTTAAACCGCTCATTACCCATCAAATATGGCAAACCGTTTGCTAAGACATTGAAGTAAACGCCACCGTCATCATGGTCGAGGAAGAAAGCATTGTAGAAAGCTGCTGCTTCCCTAGCATGACGCAAGTCTTCTGGTTGTTTTTCGATACCGTGCAGAATCAAGTAAGCCAAAATTGCTTGCTCTTGCTGCCACCAAGCTTTCCGGTCGTGCCAGACAAAGCGATATTGTTCTTCTCCTTCACCCAATGTGCGCTCTACAACATCGTACCAGCCACCGCGCTGGCGATCGCTACCCGCATCGGGCATGAGTGCAGCAATTTTTTGCGCCAAAGCCACGTATTCTGCTTTCGGTTTGAGGCTTTGCATCCGCATTAGGTTCCAAGCAATTTTCAGGTTATGACCTACTACTGCGCGGTTTTGCTGCCATCCATAAGTGGTGTCGTGGCTCCAATCTTCGTAGAACCGCTCTTGCACAAATGGGCTGTTGTCGTAGTCGGGGAAATATTTAGCGATCGTGTCAAAGGTATACTCCAACATATCGGCGTATTTTTGTTCGCCAGTTGCCAGCCACAAATTAATTAAGTAAGCCGGAGCATGATCCCCAACTGAGTTCCAGTTTTTGCGGGCGCGGTTCGGCCCTAGAGATTCTGCACGCGGGTCTAGTCCTAAGGGGTCGATATGGGAGAAATAGCCAACGCCTTCTTTATCTAGGAAAAAGCGGTCAAACAAATCGATGGTCATCTGAGCATCTTGCAGAATGCGTGGGTCGCCAGTTATCCGATAAGTTTGGATAGGCCCAGCCAGAGCATAAATCTGTTCGTAGGCGGGGATGGCATCATAGTCATCGCCAAACTCAGAAGTTAATAGTTTCTGCTCCCTGTTACCTGTCACCTGAATCCCGTGATACCAGTAAATTAGGTCTTCATCATGGTCATAAAACCGCATATGCTGACGCAGATATTCAGTACCTTTTTCTGCACCTTCTAAGAAGCGGTCTTCTCCAGTCAATAGATACGCCGAAGCAAAACCATACACCAAACGGGAAATCGTGTCAGTTTCTTGTAAGAAATCATCACGCTTTTTTGTACCAGCCAAGTTAAGGTAAGTGCGATATTCTCGATAATCAATCGGTTTTTCTGGATAACCAAACTGCCATTTCAAGTAAGAATCAGCAATTGAATTTATTTGCTTCACCCACCAATCTGGCTCTTCATGACGATATTTGTTTGGTGCATCGCCAGGAAAGACAATGTATTTAACCTCAAACTTGTAATCTTGTCCTTGAGGGTAGAAAACACCATAGGCAAACACATGCTGACCCGGAGCTAGTAACTCACCAAAGCGAGCAGTACCATCGAGGTAAGGTTCTTCTAAGTTTTGGGTAATGCGACCATAAGCACTGGGCGTGAGGTATGCTTGGTATTCTCGTCCATCTGATGTCTCGATCCCAAAGGATTTTTCGTTACGATCGAAGTGGGTGACATAACCAGCGATCGTATCTGCAAATGAAAAACTCATGTGATCCATTAAGATTACCTCCAGGATAATTGTCTGTAGTTTTTACTTGTTAAGAATTCGGCACTTTTTCAGATATTTGAGTCTTTAGAAATGCCCATATTTTTCTGATAGCGGGCGGAATTTAAAATTTGTTTCCGTGATGCGATATTGAGGCGAAACTCCCGATACTGGCTGTTTATAGAACTAATGGTAAATTCGATCAAATCCTAAATCATTGATTTTTCAGAAAAAGAATAGATAGTTCCCTGCATTGAAATTGCCTCTACCAGAAATCAAACATTCAAGTAGATTTAGAGCCTTTTTCAGATATAGCAATCTTAATCAATTTGTGATTTTCTCTGTTTCACCTTGGCGAAATTGGCGCAAAAAATCACAACTCAACTAAGAGTGCTACATCTTCTTGATAACTAGATCAGCAATTTATTCCCTGTAACTTTCTGCTTAGTTTCTTGTTGCTCAATTTCATTGAGAAAAACTTCCATGAATCGATCTACCACACCAGGATGTTTTCCAGAAATCAAATCGCCATCTATAACTAAATCAGCAGTTACATCATTGTCATAGATAACCTCAGCACCTGCATTTTCTACGTCACAAATAATATTGTGAGCGCAAGTAACTTTGCGACCTTTCAGCAAATCTGAATCAGCACATAAAAGCCATAAAGAATGACAAATTGTTCCAATTTTTAAGCCATTTGTCTTCATAGCTTTTCTAAGAAAAACTACTGCCGGAGCTTGATTTTTCTGACCCTTATTTACAGTAACTTGATATCTCAGACGATCCATAGCATAGGCACCAATACAAATAATGCCTTTGTAATCAGAAGGTTCGATGTCATTAACTTCTGTGGTGACAACTACATGGTCTTCAACTTCACCATTATCTGGGTTAGAACCGAATGTTAATTGTGAATTCCCCCACAGATGAGAAATGTATTCGACTTCATAACCTTGTTTAGGGAAATATTCGTTAAACTTCCGATATTCTGTTTGATCGAAATGTTCTTCGATAAGTACGCCAATTTTTCCTTTAGATTTAGTTGTCATAGCATCCTATTTTGTGAGTTTGATAAGTTTAACTTTACAAGTTTCTAACTTTTCAATTTCGCTAGCAACGTTGACAATTGAAAGCCGATCTGCTCGACTGCCGCCTGTTGTTGGGCATCTTGCAAGGTGCCGTCAGAATTAAAAGCCTCATAAGCCTTGGCAATAGTTATTTGGTTGGGAAGAACGATAATTTTAAGATTTCCAAGTATTGCCCGCAAATGAACTAAATTCCGCAAACCTCCCAAGGCTCCCGGTGAAGCGCTCATAATCGCTGCCACTTTGTCCGCAAAACAAGCTAGTGGTGGCTCACCATTTGCCGGGCGTGACACCCAGTCAATAGCATTTTTCAAAACACCTGAAATGGAGCTGTTGTATTCAGGAGAAGCAATCAGAAGTCCCTGATGTGCCAGCATAATATCCTTCAACTTACGCGCATTCAAAGGAAGACCTTCTCGATCTTCTAAGTCTTGATCGAATAATGGCATGGGGATGTCGCGCAGATCCAAGTAAGTGACTTCAGCACCAGCAGACCGTGCGCCTAAAGCCGCAATTTTCACTAGCTTTTTGTTGTAGGATTCAGTACGAGTGCTGCCGGCGAAGGCCAAGATTTTGGGTGCGATTGCCATAACTGCTATTTCCTAAGTGAATAATCACCGAATAAGGCAAAAGTCAAAAGTTAAAAGGCAGAAGAAAGAAAAATGCTCTGAGAGCAACTAAATTTATTTATGGGGATTATCTTTTTATTTGTTAATGCGGCTCCATTGTGACGACGACCTGATAAAAGTTGAAATCGTGAGGCGCAAAACCTCCAACTTTCTCTTTCATAGCTACAAAATCTGGGTCTTTCATAGCTACTTCCATATCTTTCTTGCTTTGCCACTGAACGTAATTGATAACCCGCTTGCCATCCAAGCTTGTGTGTACGCTAGCTGATATGAAGCCTGGTTGCCTCATAGGTATTTCTTGATTCTCCACCAGGAAATCTACTATGCGCTGTTGCTGTTCAGGACTTTCGACTGTGAAGATGTTGATCGCGGTAGTTTGATCGGCGTTGTCGCTAATTGTAATCATTTTTGCTCCTATTTACGGGTTAGGACTAAGGTCAAGGTGCTTAGTTTGACTCTGTTTTAGGAAATTAAGTAAAATCTCAAAATCGATTGATACAGACTTGTATTCAGCAATGCGATCGCTAAAATAAAATTGGTAATCGGTAATTAGTAACTGGCTTTATACTGATACCAATTCTCTCAAAGAGAATTGGTATCAGGAACTTAGGCAAAAACGAAATCTGTAGCCGACAATTCGTTGAACAGAACACCCGACAAATTTGCAAAGGAGATATCCTTGCCACCCAAGCTAGCGACAATGCTGGTGCTGCGAATATCGCCAAACGCAGGTAGCAATTTCAAATCATCAAAGTCAGAGATACCGCAGATGCCGTTAATGTAAATTTTGTCAACACCTAGTTCAAAGTCTGCGATGATGTTTTGAGTATCTCTTAACGGCAGTAAGTCGGGAAAGGGAAATTGCTGGTCGGTTATTTGTCTAGGATCGGCAACAGTCTTGGGGATTCTACCGTTAGCAATCCAAAACTGATCGGCCCCATCATTACCGTAGAGGACGTTTTTGCCACCACTAACAATGATGAGTTTGTCGTCTCCGTCACCTCCAACCAGTTGATCCTTTGTACCAGCTAAAAGGCAGTCGTTTCCCTCACCGCCATCGAGAAGGTTGTGACCTTTGCCACTAGAAGCGTCAAGCAGGTCTTTTCCTTCTTCGCCAAATAGGCGAACGTCTTTAGTGGCGTAAAGCTCATCATTACCCTCACCACCGTAAACCCGAAGATTTTTGCGATTGGGCTGATAAAATACATCGTCTGTATCTTTGAGGTAAACCAGTTGCTTCGGTGAGAGATTTCCCTGAGGATTTAAGTATGAAGGAATAGGCGCTGGTTCAAGGTTTTTTTGCGGTATGGAAACTGCTAGCGATTTGACTTCTTGTGTGCCAAAATTGCCAATCGCATATTCATTCCCTGGGGCAATTTCAATAGAGGTGTCCGGGCCGGCAAGCCTGACTTCATCACCAATTTTGACGGATAGCTGCCCTTCTGTGACATATAAAAGTTGATGGTTATCACTGGTAACTGGGTCGGGAAAATCATCACTGTTGCGAGCAACTTGACCGCGAATCTCACCATCTGGATTCCCCTTGGTGTGGATCTGGAAGTAGTAGTCGGCTTCTTGTCCCGGTAAGCCATTACCATTAAGGAAATCACTCAACTCTTCGGGAATCTCTGCTTCTGTCGAATTCCAAATACCACTAATGGTTGTGGAATCATCGGCATTCAAAGTGAGACTAAGATTTCCTTCATCCTGATGAGCTGGATCTAAAATACTAAATACGTGCGGGCCACTAGCGCCGCGATCGCCTGAGTGGATATGGATAGCAACAACATCATCTAGTTCATTATCAGGAGTTTGGGGAGTATCGCCCGGTAAAAATTGTCCAAAGTCTAAACCATCTACTGTCAGAGCGTAGCTAATACCGTCTGAAACAGATTCCAAATCGGCAACACCAGTTGCTGACGATTCAGTATGCTTCACCACTTGATTGGCATTTAAGTTAGCTTGGACAAAGGTATCAGTTTCCTGGGGTGCAAGCGAAAACTGATTGTAAGCCAACTCATTTCCCGACTCTTCAAAACTGAGCAGGGAAGTATACTCGATGCCAAATGGGCCAGTAAATGTTGGTCGTTGCGCTAACCCTTCTTGATCGCCAGTTGTCCAGACACTAAAACCATCAATCTTGGAGAGTTCTTTTGCCTGTTCTACTACTTCACCCTGTGCGTCTTCTGGCAGCACCAGTACGTACTTCTTAGAATTTGAGGGAGGTTGATAAGTTGGCGGAGCAAAATTTATGCCAGCATTAGTCCGAATCGAAAATTCTGCCAGTTTTCTGTAAGTTTCATCACCTGGAACAGCGGTAAACCCAGGTATTGGGGCATTCCTATCTACTATTGGAATAGCTATATTATCAAAGAAGAGGTCTAGCGCCCCAGGAGTTGTTAAAGAAAGCGTCCTTGCCCCTGGAGTTTTCCCTGTGATTGATGCCGTCGAGTCTAGATTGCGATATCCGTGTATTCGGTTTCTGGCACCAAAGATTAAACTACCTTCAGGCAATACGATACTATTAGTTCCCTGATTACCTAAATTGTATTGAATATTTCCCGCAGTTATATACCAAGTCTCGTGTTCGTAAGGGTGAAAGTGAGGTGGTGGGCCGCCGCCGACTGGCAGGAAGAAGTCGAAAAAATTGAAATCAAAGTTAGTTTCTTTGGAAGTTGCTAAGTAAGTATATAAGTCTCCAGAGGCATAAACTGCTGGGCGAGATGGATCGTCCTGTGTTACGAGCAGGTAGTCATCAACTTTTCTTTTTATACCTGGATTGATAATCCCAACGGGGCCTGAAGGATGTGTCATGCCAATGAATTTCCTTTAGATGACCAGAACAGAAGATAGTGAAGTCATGTATGGGCAAGGTAGTCCTTACCGTACTAGGAAGTAAGATAATTTCTCACTAGAATTTTTTCCTAAGACCTAGTACAGCAAGTGAATCTAATGGTAGCGATCGCTCTTTCTATCTGGGATTCAAGAGTTGCCCCAAGGAGACATATCGGCATAAACCCGCCATTCACTCACCTTGTTGCCTCGCATCCGGTAGACATCACAGCAGGCGATCGTCACATGCTTTTTACTATGAACCATTTCGTATTTGGCATCCATTTCAATAGTGATGATATCTGGCTCTTGCCAAACTTTTCTGACATCATGACTATAAAAAATAGCAGTAGTTCTAAATGTGCGTGCAAAGAAATCAACTACAGCTTGGGGGCCATAAACAACTTCACCGGAACCAACTTTGTAAAAG
>NZ_JAVRBR020000085.1:0-5396 GCF_034531165.2 Dendronalium sp. ChiSLP03b
TAAAGTCTGTTGTTGGTGCTGGTAATCCACTCGCAGAAGCGATCCCAGACGTTGGCGCTTTGGCGCTGTTGAATGGTTGCTGTCATGGTTTTATAATTGCGATTTGTTTTTTATGAATGAATCAAGCGTGTTTGTTTTCGCCTGTAAACTTATATTAAGAAATATGTTGCGTTTTGTAAAGCACTTTGAGAAAAAATTTTTAGCAATTCTGTGAAAAGCTCTGAAACCCTGATGATTCAAGTGTTAAAGGATGTTGAGTAAGTAGCGCTCAGAAAGGATAACAATATGAAGTGCTACTGCGATCGCCTTTTACAGCAATATTTGTACTCAGGTAGAGACTTTTGCCAGCTAGGTGCGTTAGATTATATTCTCTTATGACAATTGATACTTCTTGCACTGTTACTTATAGCCCTGCTTATACAATCGTTCCTACTTACGAATGCTTTAATCGCTGTAGCTACTGCAACTTTCGCACCGAACCGGGTCAAAGTGCCTGGATAACGCTATCAGCAGCAGAAACCGTCTTAAAACAACTTCAAGACCAAAATATTTGTGAAATTCTTATACTCAGTGGTGAAGTGCATCCGCGATCGCCAAAGCGTCAGGCATGGTTTCAGCGGATTTATGATTTGTGTGAATTAGCACTTTCGCTGGGGTTTTTACCGCATACAAATGCGGGGCCGTTGAGTTTTGAAGAGATGCAGAAGCTGAAGAATGTTAACGTTTCGATGGGTTTGATGCTGGAGCAGTTAACGCCAGCATTATTAAATACCGTACATCGACACGCACCCAGTAAAGTACCAGAAGTCAGGCTGCAACAATTACAATGGGCGGGAGAGTTGCAGATTCCCTTTACAACAGGGTTACTCCTAGGAATTGGAGAAACCGCTGATGATTGGTGGGAAACATTAGAAGCCATATCTCACCTGCATCAACATTACCGTCACATTCAAGAAGTCATCCTGCAACCCCACAGTCCAGGAAATCAGCAAAGCTTTGATGCACCACCTTTTGACCCCCATCAGTTACCAGAAGTCATTGCTAAAGCACGTCAAATTTTACCGCCAGATATTACAATTCAAATTCCGCCGAATTTGGTTAAAGATGACCGATGGTTAATTGCTTGTATTGAAGTTGGTGCTAGAGACTTAGGCGGAATTGGGCCAAAAGATGAAGTGAATCCCGATTATCCACATCTTCAGGAAAAGGCATTGAGAAAAATTTTACAGCCTGCGGGATGGGAATTAGTAGCGCGTTTACCAGTATATCCTCAGTTTGATAGCTGGTTATCAGAGGAATTGCAAAAAGCGGTGAGACAATGGCGAAAGATTTTAACCCCAGTTTCTCTTTTGCAAGAACAAGGGAGTGCAAATTTGCCCATTTTCTAATATTCACCTTGTTCATAAGTTCTTAAACCTTGTCAACGAGTCTTTGAACTTCGTTCATCTCTCTCAGATACTCGTCGGCGATTATCAGAACCTCACTAATGAATTTTGGGGCCGCTCATAACCCAATCCCCATCCGTGTAACATTAGACCTCATTCTAAAGGCAAATATCTCAGTAAAATTGCGTTATCATTGCACTAAACTGGTAAATTCACCCTATAGCTCAGGATTTTGCAACTTTAAAAAAGATATACAACGTTTTTGACCCATTTCGACCCTTGCCAACTGGAGATCCAGCTTATGTCGATTGTCAGGAGTGCGAGGAGATGGCGACATTTTGGTAGAGGTGGGTAGAGAGATTTTGTTGTCAGACAGAAAGACTTGTCAACTTTATGCTGGTCATCGCGGTGCAGGCAAATCAACAGAATTGCTGCGTCTTCAGAAAAATTTAAACGATCGAGGTTGCTTTGTTGTCTATTTTGCCGCCGATGACCAAGATATCGAACCAGAAGATGCCCAATATACAGATATTCTCCTTGCTTGCACACGACGTTTATTAGAAGCATTAAAAGATAACGCTAATCCTGAACCTTTGCTGTCATGGTTGAAAAGCCGCTGGCATGAATTAAAAGATTTGCTACCTGACGTATATTTAGATGGTCTGAGTGTAGAGAATGAAATTAGATTCAGAAACTCTAAACCAGGAATCATCACGTATACTCCAGCATGGATACTATGAAAAATATCTCAGGCTAACACCAGAAGAAAGAACTCAACAAATACTAGCAATTCAAGAATTACTTGCAGAAAAACATCAATTAACTAGTAGGCAAGCAGAATTACTAGTTGAACTGGGAAATTTGTATTTTACTGAGCAAGATTGTACAAAAGCACTCGCATCCTACGATCAAGTACTGAAAATTAAACCTGATTACTACTATGCTTTGTTTTTCCGGGGCACTGCGTTAGATGATTTAGAACGTTATGAACAAGCAGTTGCATACTACGACCAAGCACTGAAATTTAAACCTGATGACCACGATGCTTGGAACAACAGAAGAATCGCCTTGGTAAAGTTGCAATGGCAAAAATTTACTCAGGCTGTGACAATATTTTTGCAAATTATCAGTTTTAAGCGTTGATCCAAGAGTAGCGATCGCTTTCTTACTCCCACTTTTAACAACTTAAATTAAAAGCGATCGCCCACAAATTATTCATCTGGAAGAACTTGAAAGTATCTGTAGCCATGATGGCTTTTTGAACGGCTACGCACCAGATGATGAAGGACTTTATAACGACTGAAATTAAAAGCGATCGCCTTCACACTTCCTTATGAAACAAAACTTAAACTAAAAGCGATCGCCCTTAACTTACCCAACTCAGAAGTTGCCACCCAAACTTTAAATAAACTACTATAAGGAACCTACAGACAAAAAGCCTTATGAATGCCGAATTGATTAAGCCGATTTATGAAGTTGAACCTCAACCAGGAGAGAAATTGAATCTCCCAGAACCAATACTGGAAAGTATCACTACAAAACGCTGGGTAATCACCATCGAACAAAAAGCGGAAGAACCAGAAAGTACCCGTAGCTATGATGGCTTTTTGAACGCTTACATACCAGAAGACGAAGGACTTTATGACGACTATCCAAACAGGTAAGTTTTGGATACAGACATTCCATCTCCAGCGTTCCTTCGTCATAAATCATTCAGGAAGCTTTATCTTTCTCATATCCGCTAGCATGGTTTCAAAAGTCCGCTAACTGAATGTTTCTCAATACAACCCTTGGTTTTTAAGACGCTGCGTGCAGTTACCATTGCTTAATGGGGTGCAGACTACCACTAAAATAGTCTTAAATCAACAATCTACAAACACTAATTCAGCCTGCATCCTTCACTAGACAGAGCTTGCACTGTAAACCCTGTTGTAAAATAGACAGTAGAAGGATTCGGGGGGCCATTTACTGGTCATAAACGCCTATAGAGACTATCTACGGAAATCTGCAAGGTCTAAAGTCCAGCCAGCTGAAGCAACTACAGCGGCTGTACCACCAGCGCATACCAGGCGATCGCATCACCACGCCTGAGTTTTCCCAGCGTCTGGCGGCCATTAGTACAGAAATCAATCAACCTGTGTGTGCCTACCTCAACCGTCGCGGACAAGTGATTCGCGTAGGGGTAGGCACACCACGTCAAACACAAATCCCACCGTTGGAATTGCCCCGTTACGGTGCAGAACGTCTCAGTGGTATTCGTTGTATCGCCACCCATTTAAAATCAGAACCGCCCAATGATGCGGCACTGACAGCTATGGCACTGCAACGATTAGACGCTTTGGTAGTCATAAATATTACCGGAACAGGATTTACACGTAGGGGAGGAGGCGCTGCTGGGTATGTCAAAGAAGCTTATTTAGCTCACCTGACACCCCAAGAGTCTCGTGCCTTGATGACAAGCCCTGCTGCATTCAAGATAGAGGAAAATCAAGTCCAATCTCCAAGTTGGACTATATCGCCACCTCTGAGCTTGGATATAGTGGCACAGCAGGATTTTATAGATTTGGTGGAAGGGCTGGAAGAGGAGTTCCGCCGCGAATTTGTAGCCCAGGAAGTAGATGCTGACCACGATCGTGTGCTAATTGTGGGAGTAATGACCGATGAGTTGACTCCCCAACAATTTCAAGACACCTTGGCCGAATTAGCACGGTTAGTGGATACAGCCGGTGGAGATGTATTACAGACAGTACAACAAAAGCGATCGCGCATTCATCCTCAAACAGTAGTCGGCGAAGGAAAGGTGCAAGAAGTCGCTTTGACAGCCCAAACTTTGGGAGCTAATCTCGTTGTCTTTGACCGCGACCTCTCACCCGCCCAAGTCCGCAACTTAGAAGCACAAATTGGCATTCGAGTAGTTGACCGCACAGAAGTAATTTTAGATATCTTTGCCCAACGCGCTCAATCCCGTGCTGGTAAGTTGCAAGTAGAGCTGGCACAGTTAGAATACATGCTGCCGCGACTAACTGGTAGAGGTCAAGCAATGTCACGGTTAGGGGGTGGTATTGGTACTCGCGGCCCTGGTGAAACCAAACTGGAAACTGAACGCCGTACCATTCAGCGACGTATTTCCCGACTGCAACAAGAAGTAGACCAATTACAAGCACATCGTTCGCGGTTACGACAGCGACGGCAACATCGGGAAGTTCCCTCAGTGGCTTTGGTTGGTTATACCAACGCAGGCAAGTCCACCTTGCTCAACGCCCTCACTAATGCTGAGATTTACACAGCCGACCAGTTGTTTGCCACTCTTGACCCCACAACGCGCCGCTTGGTGATTCCCCATGGCGAGGCTGGCGAATCCCAAGAGATTCTAGTTACAGATACAGTAGGGTTTATCCATGAACTACCTGCATCGTTAATGGATGCCTTCCGCGCCACCTTGGAGGAAGTCACAGAAGCTGATGCCCTACTGCATTTAGTAGATTTATCTCATCCTGCTTGGTTGAGTCATATTCGTTCAGTTAGAGAAATCCTTGCAGCAATGCCAGTGACTCCTGGCCCAGCGTTAGTTGCCTTTAACAAAATCGATCGAGTAGATAGTGAGACTCTAGCTCTAGCTCAAGAAGAGTTTCCTCTAGCAGTATTTATTTCAGCAAGCCAGCGCTTAGGATTAGAAACCCTACGCCAGCGCCTTGACCAGTTGATTCAATATGCTGTTGACTCTCGGTAAATACCGAAAATAAATTTAATTTACAGTAAAAAATGCCGTAGTTATATTAACTACGGCATTTTCTATTGAAAACAACATTAGGACTTACGCAGTGATACGAAAAATCAAGGGTTTAGACAGGGACAGGGGTGTAGGAGTATATAGCCCTCTTTTATCACTTTGGGAGAACCCAATCGCTGAAAGCCTTTCGAGGCTTTAATTTCTAAGTTTTGGCTATAAATTTTAGTTACTGTTAGAAAATAAAGGCTCAAAGCTTGACTCAATCAAAGTTTCAGAATCTT
>NZ_JAVRBR020000086.1:0-35245 GCF_034531165.2 Dendronalium sp. ChiSLP03b
ATATCCATTGCGACTCAGAGATTCTAGTTTTTGCCTCTGTTCGGTATTCAGTAACACTTTATCTCTACGACCTTTCCCCATTAGCTTACCCCATTTTGTACCAACTTTATTGCACTATTTTAGCCTTGCCATGCCACTACCAAACTACCAAACGAAAATGAAGGCAGGTAAGTTTTTCCGACTTGTGTGTACATGGTAGTCTTGCAAAGAGGAGGGAACTGGATTTGTTATTTCCTCCCTTAGCTAAAAGGGATTAAGGGGGGTGAAAATTGGAGTCAATTTTTGATAATGTCAAAGCGGAAGCTCTTACAGGCTGCGCGAAATACGGAAACGTCAAGGCTGTAGCTCTTACAAGGACGAGAGAAGCTGAAAACGTCAAGGCAAAAGAATTTGTAGCGACAGCATAACGCACCTAATCTTTAAAAATCGAGCGATCGCCTTTGCAGTTTACCTCAAATGCGATCGCGCCATCTTGACTTAAGCGACCCCCTCATCTCCCCTGTTGCCCCACATTGCATGATTCTGGGGTCAAACCAGGATAATTGGGGGTGACAATAGGTGTAGAGGCTGTGAGCATTACTTCACCATTCTTACCTATTACCCAACCCTGAGCTTCTACTATAGGAGTTGGTGCGGGAGCAGGTGCGAGCGCGGAAACGGTACGGCTAGAGCGACTTGCTTTCGGGTCAAGAGTAACCAAATTTACCTCAATGACATCATCGGTAAGTATGTTGCTGGGACTGTCTGGCAACCCGCCGCGTCCTGTGGCAACAAAACTGCCAGTTTGCTCGCTGGGAGTACAGCCCTGAGCAATTTGCTGGGAAGCATCAACTAAATCGAGCGGCAGTTCTACTAATCCTCTACTAGGGTCAGCATTGAGTGTATTAAGTTCTACAGTGCCACTTAAGTCAGGACTTGCTCCTGTAGCAGTAATGTCGCTTTCTGGAGTAAGTACATTCCGAAACTGTGTGCCAAAAATACCAGAGGCTTCTATTATCACCCGACCTCCACGGAAGTCAGTAGAGTTAGCACTAATATCACTATTTTCTCTAGCTACTAAAACGTTAGTGTCAATGTTTATATTACCGCCGATAACATTGCTGCCAGTAGCGTTAGTAGTAATGTTACTGTTACGACGCAGCGATATTAAGTTTTTCGCACGTAGAGTTATTGTTGCTTGAGGGCGATCGGGGTTAGTGTTCGCACTACGAGTATCAGCCGTCAAAGTGCCATTATCTAAACCAATAGAACGAGCATCGATAGTTAAATTACCTGCATTCCCTGTTCTACGACTTTCCACAAATACTCCCGCCCCATCCCTAACTAAAAATTGTTGGGCGTTAATCGTTATGCTTCCCGCATCCCCTGCGCTTCTAGCTTGAACAGACAAGTTACTGGGACGACCACCAACGGAACGACCAATTAGTTGTACAGAGTCAGCAGTGACAGTTAAATTTCCTCCCTTGCCAGCACTAAATGTGGCAGCACTTACTGCTGCTCCATCTTGAATCAGCAATTCTTGAGTGTTAATTATTACTGAACCTGCATCTCCTACGCCTTGAGTCAGGCTAGCCAAGCCGCTAGCACTAAGATCGTTAGCCGTGCGACCAATTAGATATATTTTGTTAGCAGTGACACTTACATTTCCACCCTTGCCACTATTACGCGTACTAGCATTTACTTGTCCTCCTGCTTGGATAAGCAATACAGGAGTAGTAACTGTCACAGAACCTGCTTGTCCTTCTCCATCAGTTGCAGAATATAAGCCGCTAGCAGATATAAAGCCAGTACCAATCAATTCTCCAGTCAATTCCACTGATTCTGAGGCTTTTATAGTTAAGTTTCCTCCCGAACCTATGCCAAAGGCAGTAGTTATTACTTGCGATCCACCCCGTACAATCAATCGTTGGACATCAATGTTGACATTTCCACCTGCTGCTGAAGTGAAGGTATTGGCTCTGATAATAGAGGATCTTTCCAAGTCTAACTGCGAGGCTCGGACAAAAATCGCACCACTTTCTTGTTGATTGGAAATGCTACTGTCTTCCTCAAGGGCAATGTCTACAAAACTTCTAGACAACTGAATATTTCCAAATTTACTAGCGTTTTGATAGTCTAAAGTCCAGCCTTGGTCAGTTGTGCTGAGATTAACTTGACCAACTCCTGT
Organism: Dendronalium sp. ChiSLP03b; assembly: GCF_034531165.2. NCBI lineage: Bacteria > Bacillati > Cyanobacteriota > Cyanophyceae > Nostocales > Nostocaceae > Dendronalium > Dendronalium sp. ChiSLP03b. Next base: position 2,168 of record NZ_JAVRBR020000086.1, read on the forward strand.
AACGCTACCTAGTTCAACTCGCCCGCCTGGTGCATTCAGAAAAGCACCCTCTAGGGTTAAATTTTTGCCTACTAAAGCCAAGGTTTTATTTGATGGTACTATTAACCCAAGCCTCTGTTGACTAGCACGAGAACCACCAATTCCCTGTACGCGAATATCTCCAATTTTTGCTCCATATTGCAATCCAATAGGAACATTTACACTTAATAGAGGCGTAGTTTGTGGAGCAATAGCACTAAATTCCAAGCCATCTGCAAATTTCAAGCTACTTGCTGTACTAGCGACAAACGAACCACCAATATCTAAACGAGCATTTTGCCCAAAAATAATTCCATTGGGATTGATGAAAAACAGATTAGCTGTACCGTTGGCTTGAATCAATCCATCAATGTTAGAGATAGACGAACCTGTTACTCGACTAATTATGTTCTGAATATCCGCAGCATTGTTAAAAAAAGCTGTACGTCCAGTTTGAACGGAAAATTGCTCAAAGCTGTGGAACAAATTTGTGCCTCGCGTTGCCCCACCTGAGATCGCATCCACGGAGGAATCAGGAGTTTGAGGTATAACTACAGAATTTTCAACTCCCAAAGTACCATCGGGTACAATCTGGGCTAATGCAGAGTTACAACAAGCGATCGCCCCACCCATGACTAACCAACTCGTCAAGTAGGATTTCCACGTGCAACTGCGATCGCTTGTAGTCATCCGAGAATTTACCTTTTGAATATAGATATAGGAGGAATTTCTTTCTTAGGGACTTCCAGAAATTAAATTATTCAATTGTAAGAGCGAAGACGATTGTGAGATTCTTCCTCCCCTGCTCCCCTGCTCCCCCTGCTCACCAAAGCGATGGGATATTTTTTTAGTTGGAAGTCCCTTTTCCTTACCTCTAACGAATTGCACTTACCTCACTTAAATGTGCAAGTTTGGCGACGATCGCATCCAGATTTTTCTTGGCATCGCCAAATAACATGCGGGCGTTATCTTTATAAAACAGAGGATTCTCAACTCCAGCATAGCCACTGGCCATACTACGCTTCATGACAATGACACTGTCAGCCTTCCAGACCTCTAATACTGGCATACCAGCAATGAGACTTTGAGGGTTTTCCAAGGCACTGGGGTTAACAGTATCATTTGCACCAATTACCAGGACTACATTAGTTTTGGGAAAGTCTTCGTTAATCTCATCCATTTCTAGGACGATGTCGTAGGGCACTCTAGCCTCAGCTAACAAGACGTTCATGTGTCCGGGCATTCGACCAGCTACGGGATGGATGCCAAAGCGAACTTCAACGCCGCGATCGCGCAGCAGCTTGGTGAGTTCCGATACAGCGTGCTGGGCATGAGCTACCGCCATACCATAGCCAGGGACGATAATCGCACTCTTAGCTGTTTGCAGGAGTTCGATGGTATCCTCAATCGTTGCTTTAGTGACATTGCCTGCAAGCTGTTCGCCACTAGGACTTGCTGCAACCGCCTCTGCACCAAAACCGCCGAGAATGACGCTGATGAAGGAACGGTTCATGGCTTTGCACATGATATAGCTGAGGATGGCACCACTACTGCCCACCAGCGCACCCGTGATTATTAGTAGGTCGTTTGATAACATAAAGCCAGCGGCGGCAGCTGCCCATCCAGAATAGCTATTGAGCATTGAGATGACAACTGGCATATCAGCACCACCGATGGCCATTACTAGATGAATGCCCAAGACTGAGGCGATCGCAAACATCGCCAACAGCGATTGCAGTCCAGTCAGATGTGCTGTTGTCAAGAACTCGATACCCAACCATAATGAAGCCGCAATCATCCCCAGGTTGAGCAAGTGACGACCCTGCAACAGTAGAGGTTTGCTGCTGATGAAGCCCCGCAGTTTGCCAAAGGCAATTATCGAACCTGTGAAGGTGACAGCACCAATAAACACGCCCACAAAAATTTCAATTTGGTGAATTGTAAATTCAACTGGAGTTAGCGATCGCGACTCTTGCAGATAATTGGCAATGCCCACTAGAACTGCCGCAATCCCCACAAAGCTATGCAGAATCGCAACTAGTTCTGGCATCGAAGTCATCGCCACTCGAGAAGCCACTATTGCCCCAATAACGCCTCCTGGAATGACAACTGACGCTAGGATGCCGTATGTAGTTACGTCTAGGGTGAGTGCAGTAGCAACTAGAGCAATCAGCATCCCAACTATCCCGTAAACGTTGCCTTTGCGAGCAGTTTCCTGATTGGAAAGTCCCCCTAGGCTGAGAATGAATAAGGCACTAGCCACTATATATGCGACTGTCAGTAGGTTGTTCGACATAATTCTTCTACTTTTGGAACATCCTGAGCATCCGTTGAGTGACTAGGAAGCCACCGGAAATATTGATTGTCCCGACGAGGATAGCGATCGCTCCCAGGATGGTTGATAAACTTGATACCCCATAAATTTGGAGCATACCGCCAATAATAATGATGCCGCTAATGGCATTAGTAACACTCATCAGCGGTGTGTGCAGAGCAGGCTTGACGTTCCAAATTGCTTGCCAACCCACAAAGCAAGCTAGGACAAACACAATCAAATGAGATAAGAACGAAGCAGGCGCACTAATACCAATACCGACGAGAGCTAAACCAATCAAGAGCCAAGGAAGATAAGAGGACGCAGAGACGCGGGGACGTGGGGACGCGGGGATATTCTCTATGTCTTCCCCTGCTCCTCTGCTCCCCTGCTCCCGCTGCTTCTCCTGCTCCCCCTGCTTCCCCTGCTCCCCCTGCTTCTCCTGTTCCCTTGCCTTCTTTGGTGGCGGCCAGGTAATTTCTCCGTCATGAACTACCAAAGCACCCCGAATCACCTCGTTTTCGCGATCGACTTTATAGTCTTTAGCGCCACCCATTTCTTCGAGGATATGGTAAAGATTGATGCCATAAAGTTGGCTTGCTTGTTGGGCCATACGGCTGGGCAAGTCAGTCAGACCGACAATTGTCACTCCCTTGTAAGAGTAGACTTCACCAGGGTGAGTACAGGCGCAATTACCGCCCTGTTCTGCGGCCATATCGACAATGACCGATCCCTCATTCATACTCTCAACCATTTCCTGTGTGACTAGCACAGGCGCTTTCTTGCCTGGGATGAGCGCTGTCGTAATGATGATGTCAACTTCTTGAGCTTGAGCGGCGAACAGTTCCATTTCAGCCTTGATAAATTCGTCACTCATTACCTTGGCGTAGCCGCCCTCACCTGTGCCGTCCTCAGCAAAATTGAGTTCGAGAAACTCTGCGCCTAGGCTCTCTACCTGTTCCTTAACCACAAGGCGCGTATCAAAACCGCGGACAATTGCACCTAGACTTCTAGCCGTACCAATAGCTGCCAGTCCAGCTACACCAGCACCAATCACCAGCACTTTCGCGGGCGGCACCTTTCCCGCTGCTGTAATCTGCCCGTTAAAGAAGCGTCCAAAGTGATTAGCAGCCTCAATTACAGCCCGGTAGCCAGCCAGATTTGCCATTGAACTCAGGGCATCCATCTTTTGTGCCCTAGTGATGCGTGGCACTGCATCCATGGCTAACACTGTGGCTTTGCGTGCTACCAATTTTTCAAGTAAATCCGGGTTTTGGGACGGCCAGATGAAGCCGATTTGCGTACCTCCTTCGCGCAGCAGTTGGGTTTCATGTTTGCCAATTTCCGGGTGCATTTCTGGGGGACGCACCTTGAGTACGATATCTGCCTCTGTCCAAAGAGTAGAAGCATCGGACACAATCGTACATTCAGCCTGCATATATGCTTCATCCGCAAAGTTTGCACTTGCGCCTGCACCGGACTCAACAAGCACATCGAAACCAAGCTTAATTAGACGTTTGGCTGTGTCCGGCGTAGCTGCTACACGACGTTCGCCAGGGTAGACTTCCTTTGGTATACCAACCTTCATCCGTGTTCTCCTTTTTATGTAGCTGAGTTACTTAGGTAAAGAGAGACACTAATACCAATTCGCAATTAAGAAAGCCAGATTCAGTCTGAGTTTCCACATGCTTGAATCTGTAGCCTTCTTTTGGAGAATTGGTCTTATTTAGAGTTTGGGTTTAAACATATCATCAGGAGTAAGTCTTTATATCTATAGCTGTCTTAATTCTTCACAACACCAGGGAGGAGGTAAGAGGATTTAAACGCAGAGTAACGCGAAGGTAAGCGCAGAGTAACGCAAAGTGTTTTTGAGGAAATTCGCTCTTGAAACTTAGTTTTTTACCTTTTGCCACCTGCCCTCTGGAGACAGCGCCTTGGGCGGCTTTGCCGACTTGTGGCGACTGTCGTCCTCCTGCCTTTCCTTGTCCGCTAAGCTTTGACTGCTTTGTAGATATTCTTCTAAAGTGAATGAATCTACTTGAATAGCATCGTTGCGAGCGAACTCTGCTTCACAGATTAACTCAACATCTTTGTTATTAATTACGCCAGCTTTCAGAGCTGCTAAAATCAGTTCGTCAGGTTTTTGCTGTGGTAGTTTCCCTGCATGGCTAGCGTTTTTGATAGTTTTGATTATTGGTTCGGCTTGGGATAGCAATCTGAAAGCTTTTTCCAAGCGTCCCAATGCTTGATCGTTCGTGCTAGGAATATGAATACCTGCGGTGAGGCGATCGCGTGTTTGTCCTGGAGTTTGCAATTGATGGGCAACTTTACTGCCAAGTTTGTCATTGGGTAGGGAACCTATTGGATTTAGTCGCCACCACCAGCTTACAGGCCCGGCAAACAATGTACCTAGAACTGGTACAGAAAAATTGTGGAAAATGCCTTCAAAAGCTTCCTGCATCTGAGCAAAAGTATATTGCATTGTCCAATGAACAAAAGGTAAGTCTTCCGATTTTCGGCCTTCAGCTTCAAAGCGTCGTAAAGTTGCAGTTGCTAAGTACATCCAAGTGAGGATATCTGCAAACCTGCCTGTCAGTTTCTCCCGTCGCTTCAACGTGCCACCAAAGGAAAACATGGCAATGTCAGTTAGTAAGGCAAAAGTAGCAGATGCCCACTCTAGTTTGCGGTAGTATTTGGCTGTCGCCCCTGAAATGGGAGAGTGCGCCAAATACCCACGGGTAATATTGAGAAGCAAGGCTCGGAAAGCATTACGTACAGTCAACCCAATGTGATGCCAAAAAGCGCGATCGAAAGCTTTGACATCTGATTGATGCAACGCTGTAATTTCTTCATATACATAAGGATGACAGCGAATTGCTCCTTGTCCAAAAATCATCAAGGTGCGAGTGAGAATATTTGCGCCTTCGACGGTAATCGAAATCGGGGTTGCTGTATAAATATTTGCCAATAAATTTCTGGGGCCGCGACATATTCCCGCGCCGCCCATAATGTCCATGCCGTCGTTGATAATTTTGCGGGAAAGTTCTGTCAAACTGTATTTGGCGATCGCCGAAATTACCGCTGGTTGTTCTCCTTTATCTACTGCACCGCAAGTATAAGTTCGAGCCGCTTCCATTAAGTAAGTCAGACCACCAATTCTTGCCAAAGGTTCTTCTACACCTTCAAAACGACCAATCGACAAACCAAACTGCTGCCGCACTACTGCATGAGCGCCTGTAACTCTGGCTACTAACTTCGCAACTCCCGTACAGCTAGCAGGGAAGCTAATTCCTCGACCTGCGGCTAGACTCTGCATCAGCATCTTCCAACCATTACCCGCCTGTTCTACACCACCGATAATTTGGTCAATGGAAATGACGACGTTATGTCCTTCCGTAGGGGAATTGTAGAAAGGCACACCCATCGGATCGTGCCGTCTACCCATGATGACACCAGGTGTATCGGTAGGAATTAAAACGCAAGTAATGCCAACTTCTTTACCTTTACCTAAGTAATTTTCTGGGTCGCGTAATTTGAACGCCAATCCTAAGAGAGTTGCGATCGCAGCTAAGGTAATATATCGTTTCTTCCAATTCAGACGTAGATAAAGTTTGCCATCTTCACCTCTAAACACTGTTCCTTCTGACTTGATGCTGGCTGCATCTGACCCCGCAGTGGGTTCCGTCAGCGCAAAACAAGGAATTTCTTCACCACGTGCGAGGCGAGGTAGGTAATAATTTTTCTGTTCTTGTGTACCGTAGCGTAGTAGTAATTTTGCCGGGCCTAATGAGTTCGTCACCCCAACAGTAGCAACATGGGTAAAAGAACGGGATGCTAACTTTGTCATCACGTTGCTGTAGGCAAAGTTAGAAAATCCCAAACCGCCATATTCTTCGGGTATCATCATTCCCAAAAAGCGTTCTTGTTTGAGATAGTCCCAAACTTCCGGCGGTAAATCCTTGCGGCGGTAAATTTCCCAATCAGTCACCATGCGACAAACTTGTTCGACTGGGCCATCGAGAAATGTTTGTAGTTCTGGTGTAACTAGAGGATATGGTTCTTGATTGATTCTTTGAAAGTTTGGTTTACCAGAGAAAAATTCTCCATCTACCCAAACATTTCCAGCTTCAATTGCTGCTCGTTCGGTATCAGATATTTTTGGTAATAAATTAAAAGCTTCAATAGCTTTAATTAAGGGTGATGTAATGATAGTTTGCCGCAGAATTGGGATGTTTAATGTGAGGGCGATCGCACCAAAAATAGTCCAAATCCAAATAGGGGCGTGAAAATATACTAGCAATGCTGCGAAATAAAGCGACCAAACCCACAACGGAACGCCAATGTAACCGAGTAATAGTAGTAGGAAAATGAGTGTGGGAATAACTATGGTTGGTTGAAGAAAGTTCATTAGTTTTACCCCAAATTAGAAAAATTTCATGCAGAGGCCCAAAGGCGCAAAGAGGAATTTCCTCAGAAACACTCTGCGTAACTTTGCGTTATCCTTTGCGTTCCTCTGCGTTTAAAAAAGAAAATTAAATTATTAAATTCTCAAACACCGCCGCTGCACCCATGCCACCGCCAACGCACATCGTTACCAAACCATAACGAACACTACGCCGTTTCATTTCGTGGAACAGGGTAGCTGTGAGTTTCGCACCAGTACAACCAAGGGGATGGCCGAGGGCGATCGCACCACCGTTAACGTTGATAATTTCTTCATTAAGACCGAGTTTGCGAATTACAGCCAAGCTTTGGGCTGCGAAGGCTTCGTTGAGTTCAATTAAGCCAATGTCGTTTAAGGTCAAACCCACCTGTTTCAAGACTTTAGGTATCGCTTCCACCGGGCCAATACCCATCACTTCTGGGGCGACACCCGCCACCGCATAGCCTAACATCTTACCCATAGGACTGACATCGAGCATCCGAATCATGCGATCGCTCATCACTACCGTTGCGGCTGCACCGTCTGACATTTGCGATGAGTTACCCGCAGTTACACCACCACCCATACGAAATACTGGTTGCAATTTCATCAAAGCTTCCATACTAGTGTCAGGACGCGGCCCTTCATCTACTGCAAACACTTTTTCTATCGGTCGCGGAGTGCCATCAACATAGAGTATTTCGCGGACTTGGATTGGTACAATTTCCTCTGCAAACCGACCTTGCCTAATAGCAACTAAAGCTTTTTCATGGGAACGCAGCGCAAAAGCATCCTGTTCTTGGCGGGAGATTTCGTAATGCTGCATGACGTTTTCGGCTGTAATGCCCATCGTGCAGTAAACCTTGGGCATTTCATCCATCATGTTTGGATTGGGAGCCAAATAATGTCCTCCCATGGGAATCAAACTCATAGATTCCGCACCACCTGCAACAATTACTTCCGCGTGTCCAGCCATAATTGCTTGAGTTGCCATTGCGATTGTTTGCAGCCCAGAAGCACAGAAGCGGTTCACAGTCATACCTGCCACAGAATCAGGTAAACCCGCACGCTGGGCAATTAACCGCCCGATATTAAACCCCTGTTCCGCTTCCGGAAAAGCACAACCCATAATCACATCATCAATGTAAACAGGTTCTAAGTCTTTAACTTTTTCAATTGCTGCTTTAACAACAACTGCACCCATATCATCAGGACGCATATTATGTAGCGTACCCCGTGGCGCTTTTCCTACAGGTGTGCGGACACTACTAACTATATAGGCTTCTTTCATATGTTTTCACCGATTTTTAAATGTGTTGATAAATAAGGCAGAGGGCAGATGGTAAGGAAAGAATGAAGGTAGATGGTAAATTGTGGGGATAGAAGGGAATAATTAACGAAGAAGGTAAATAGTTGAAGAAAGAAATTAGATGTCACAAAATTGATTTCTAATCATTTCTGACTTCGGAATTTGAAACCCTTCTGCCTCCTGCCCTCTGCCTTCCCTTAATTTCGCAGGGGCTTTTTCGTCTTCAACATATAAGCAATCCTTTCCTGAGTTTTCGGTTGCTGTAACAGTGGTAAAAACGCCTCTCTTTCCAATTTCGCTAAATAGTTCTCATCAACCAAAGCAGGCGCAGTTAATTCCCCGCCAGTCATCACATACGCCAAGCGGCTAGCTAAATAACTGTCATACTCCGAAATGTAACCTCCTTGCTGCATGACATAAGCGGCGTATTCCAACATTGACCGCGCTGGACGACCTAACACCATCACGGCGTTACGTTCTGGCGGTGGCGCGTAACCTATGCGGTCTAGACATAGCACTTCCTCTTTCGCCACAGTCAAAAGTCGGTCAGCATTCATCACAATCTTGGTTGTCGCTGAGAGGAATCCCAATTCCTGCCCTTCGTGGGCGCTACTAGAAACCTTCGCCATACCAACAGTTTCAAACACTTTCCGCACGAAAGGTTGGATATCTTGCGGTGATTCGCTGGCGGCTTTGTCAGCTGCCCATGTCACCATCCGCATAATGCCGCCAGCCCCAGGAATTAAACCAACGCTGAGTTCTACCAGTCCGATGTAAGTCTCTGCTGCTGCTACTACATAAGGACAAGCTAAGACTAATTCACACCCTCCGCCTAAAACCCGCCCAACAATTGCCGCGATGATTGGTTTCGGGAAATATTTAATTCGTTGCAGTAAAGTTTGAAATTTGACGATTAGATCGGCAATACCTTTACCGTTTTCTGTTTGGGCTAACATGGCCATTTCTGCCAAATTCGCCCCACCAGAGAAGTTTGCACTGTCGTTACCAATGACTAATCCTCGATAATCGCTTGCTTCAATCAGGTCTAATACCTCTGCTAAACCTTCTACGACTTTTAAAGTCAAGGTATTGCCTTTGGAACGAAACTCGTACAAAACCACTCCATCCCCTAAATTCAGCAATGCTGCGTCCGAGTTCTGCCATAAGATGTTTTTGGCATCTTCTTTAATACTTGCCAGATGAATTTCATCTGTTGCGGCTTTCGGATGTTCGCTGATGCATACTGCACAGGCATCAACTACCTTTTGTTCAGCCCAAGATAGTCTGTCTTTGCAATAGAAACTTTGCACGCCAGAATTGTGCATCTTCTCTACCCACTCTGGCACAGATATATCAGCAGCTTTCATGTCTGCTAACACAGTCTCAAAGCCAAGGACATCCCAAATTTCAAAGGGGCCGAGTTCCCAGCCGAAACCCCAACGTATTGCCCGGTCAATATCTGCGGGTTTGTCGGCAATTTCCGGAATGCGACGGGCGCTATAACCCAAAATTTCTAAGGTTGATTTGCGGAAGAATGCACCTGCACGACCAAGGTCATGGTAGAGTTTTTGGAGGCGATCGCCTAAATCGCTAATCTTCCCAATTGCCTCAATATCCCCTAAATCAAGCGGTTTAGCTGCTTCATAAGCCAGTGTCGTAGGATTAATTGAGAGTATTTCTTTACCTTGCTTTTTGTAAAAGCCTTGACCTGTTTTTGCTCCCAATGTCCCAGTTTCTACTAGTTTCTTCATTAACTGTGGGACTCGAAAGACTTCTCGGCTTTCATCGTCGGGAATGGCTGGGTAAAGGTTGTGTGCGACATACATCAAAGTATCTAGCCCCACCAAATCAGCCGTGCGAAATGTAGCTGATTTTGGCCGTCCAGCAATTACCCCCGTTAATGTATCAATTTCTTCAATTGTGTAACCTTGCTCAGTCACACCCCGCAGTCCCTGCATGGTTGCATACATACCTATGCGGTTAGCAATAAAGTTGGGTGTATCCTTGGCTACGACTACGCTTTTACCGAGGTGCATCCAGGCAAACCACTGCATTGTTTCTAGAATTTGCGGGTCAGTATCTGGTGTGGGAATTAACTCTAGTAATTTCAGGTAGCGCGGAGGGTTAAAAAAGTGAGTCCCTAAAAACCGCTTGCGAAAAGACTCAGAACATCCTTTTGCAATTTCATGGATAGGTAAGCCACTAGTATTAGTAGAAACTACAGCATCATCACGAATAGTACTTTCTATCCGCGCCATCAAATCTTGTTTAATAGCAAGATTTTCGACTACAACTTCTATTACCCAGTCAACATCAGCAATGCGGTGAAAATGCTCGTCAAAATTGCCCAAAATGACGCGCCGGGCTGTTTTTTCTGTAAATAAAATCGGTGGAGACTGCTTGATAGCTTTTTTAAAAGCTGTTTCTACGACATCATTTTTATTGTCGCCTTGGGCCGCAATATCTAATAAATGAACTGTTAGTCCCGCATTGGCTAAATGTGCGGCGATTTGTGAACCCATCACCCCCGCACCCAATACTGCGGCTTTCTGGAACGGCTTAAACATATATCACCCTTCCTAATTTGATTTTGGATTTTAGATTTTGGATTGAATAAATACCTAAGCGGAACTGAGAGCATCTCAATTTTTCAAAAATTCACCGAACTGACGCAAAAAACCTCTACAAATTTCTTACTTTGCGCTCTTTGCGTACTTTATGGTTCGTTAATTATTTACTCCTTCAAAAGAAGTCTAGTAGCTATGAACTAAGAGACTGAGCAAACGCAGGGCATGAGAATGTCTGATTTACCGGACATAAATCATTTATTTTTCCTATTGTGACATTCTCACGTCTTTGTATCCTCTTATCTTCATATATTGCATTAATTTCTTGAGCAAACACCTCTAAAACTTTTACTCTATTAACCTCCTGAGTTAGTGTTAGCAGTTCATTCTCAATCGTGAGGCTAGCATTAATTAGCTGGAATCTTTTTACCGTTGACCAATGAGGCAAATGACAATTCGCTTCATCTACCAATGCTTGATATAAAGCAATAATGCAAGGATGTTTGAGCAAGTCTTCAGTTGGTAAATTAATTCCTATTGATAAAGCCTGCTGATGTAAGTTATCTAAATCAGGGAAAATCAGCATAGCACAAAACTTACGATCGGCACCTATAGCAACAGCATTCGTTACTAAAGGAGATTTTTCTAACCTGTTTTCTATTGGTTGCGATGTGACATACTTACCTGTAGAAAGTTTAAAACGGCTTTTTTTCAGACCAGTAATCTTGAGAAAACCGTCAGAGGTAAATTCACCTAAGTCGCCTGTATGCAACCAACCTTGAACATCAATTAGCTGCTGGGTAGCTTCTGGGCTTTTGTAATAGCCTTGAGTAATGTAAGGACTTCTGGTGAGAATTTCCCCATCTTCTGCAATGGTAACTTCTACTCCAGCAATTGGTATACCTACAGTTCCTGCACGGTTGAATTGACCGCGATTGCAGGCTACTGCTGAACCGGTTTCAGTTAAACCATAGCCTTGCAAAATTTTTATTCCCGCAGCAGCAAATAAATTCACAATTTCTGCTTTTAAGGCTGCACCTCCACTAAGTAAGTATTTTATATTGCCACCAAAAACAGCACGCCATTGCGAAAATACTAACCTATCCACCAACTTCAACATCAAAATATATTGACGTTCTGGTGTTTGTCCCAATTCATATTTTTGGGCTAATTTTATTGCCCAACTCATCATTGATTGGTATAGGGGAAGATAAAATTGACGAGGTGAGATAGCGTTGCGTGGGGAAAGTAAATGTGTTCTTAGGGTTCTCCCCGTTGTAGACAACTGGAGGGTAGCTTCTCGCAGAGTTGCAAGTGAGGTTTTTCTAACCCAGCTGGTTGAGAATTTAAAGGATGACAATGTAAAATGACGCGGCAAATTTACCCATCTATTTGTTTGTTTTTGACTCTGTATTTGATTTTTATCTCCTTCTTCTAAAAGTTTGCTATAAACTTTTTCTAATAGCAAAGGAACTGTAGCAAATATTGTTGGCTTAACTTCTTTCAGGTGTTTTAATACCCGATTAGAATTACTGAAATAAATGCTATGACCATAGTTAATATGACCGTAGACAAAGACACGCGCTAAAACATGGGTTAATGGTAGAAAAGAAAGAACTACTTCCTGCGCTCCTAATGCCAGATCGGGGATTCCTGTAAACATTGCTAGTGCATTGGCGGAGAGATTTTCATGGGTAAGCATTACCCCTTGAGGTTCTCCAGTAATTCCAGGAATATAAATAATAGTGGCAAGGTCATTAGCTATCAGTTGGGAATTAAGTTCCTGAAAACAAGCTTCAGAATTTTTTCCCCGTCCGCGAGAGCGAATTTCCTCCAGTGAAAATACTTCAGGTAAAAGACGCGGTGATGTTTCAGAAGAAGATTTAAAGGGATGTGATGATGAGGTAACGCTGAGACACTGAGAATTATTTCTCCATGTCACCGCGTCTCTATGTCCCCGCGTCCCTATATCTTCTCGTTGATGCCAATCAATAGGAACATCAACAACTATTACTGTTTTGAGATAGATTGCATTTTGCAGGTAAGGAAGAATTTGAGATAGCAAGTCGAGATTAGAAATAATCAATGCTTTTGCTTCTGAGTGCTGCAAAATGAAAATAATATTTTCAATTGTCTGGGTTAAATCAATTGGTACATTCACCAAACCTGCAAGTAAAGAACCCATGTCAGCAATATAAAAATTGACATCGCTGTGCATGAGTAAAGCAATGCGTTGACGCGAATGCGTCTTGCCGGAGGCATTGCCTGCTTCAAGTGATAAATCCAGCAAACCCAAGGCTAATTCCGCCGCAGCCGTGCGAAATTCGTGATTAGATACAGGTTGCCAGCCTGTATCTGTAAACTGGTTGAAGGCGCGGGGGTTGGGAAAGCGATCGCACGCTTCATCTAATAAGGAAGGCAAAGTACGCCCTAAAACGACTTCTCCAGAGTTGGGAAGCGCTCTATAGACCTGATTTGTAGATAACATTTTCTCCAAGAAGAGTTTCTAATTCTTCCCCTCGTTATTAGTTATCAGCTATAGCAATTCTAAATATTTGTGTTTTGGTGGTGATTGCCCACCTCAGAATTTTTCACTAATCAAATAGAACTGCTATGTCAGTTATCAGATGTTAATGTTCGCTATTCGCTGATAACTGATATGGGTATTAGGAAAATATTTTCCTCGCTCCCAATTTGTTCTTTTCTTAAATTATCTCAAGATAGTTGGGCTAACCTTAATGCCAGACTAGGTAATATGAAAGATGCTGACTTTTGATATCTAAGTCTTGAAGACTACTAAATGTCTCCTTTCAAGTTTGTATCTATCGAGTACAGAATTAATCTTTGTTTAAGAATTAGGACTGTTTAATAGCTACATGTCTTAAACTAAGCTCTTCTCTACTAATAATAATGTAGATCCTGTCGGGGATCAATGACAAGGTTTGTATCTTTTTTGCAAAGAAACTCATCTAAGGAGTAAAAGTTTCAGTTTGTAAATTCGGTATTTTTATCCGACACGTTGATGATTGATTGTCTATTTCTCCAGCTAAATGCTTTTCTAGCCATTTCTCCAAATCTACAAGTATTTTTTGGTAATTGAGATCCAAGTGAAAGTCGTGGTAGTCACCAGGATACTCATAGCTTTCTTTGTCGGGGAAGACTACCTTTTGGAAAAACGTCACACTGCCTTCTGGCGGTGTAATCTTATCGCCACTGCTATAAAGAATTAGCAAAGGAACTTGTAACTCACAAGCATGACTTGCAACCCATTTTTCAGTGGCGAAAAATTCTGCGGCAAGTCGCGCACTACCATACTCGTGTCTTAATGGGTCTTGAATGGTAATATAATTCGGGCTTCGCAAACTTGCGCCTTTATCAAGACCTACTTTCAGACTAAAGTTTGGCCAGACTTGTGAAAGCATTCGCCCCAATGCAACTTTTAATAGGGGAAGCTTAACTTTTCCCAAAGCAGGTGCTGTCAAGATCAATCCCTGCAAGCTTTGAGGAAAGCGCAAGGCGAAATCTACAGCTATTACTGCTCCCAAACTGTGACCCCATAAAAAACATGCACAACCAGGGCCGCGTTCCTGAATGCGTGTCAAAAAGGTATGTAAATCTTCTCGCAACTCTGCCCAAGAATTAATATGGCCTCGTTGTCCGGGCGATCGCCCATGTCCCCGCAGGTCAAAAGCGTAGACAGCATAACCCAAGGGCAGTAAATGCTGCACGGCATCATTAAATAATCCGCTATGCGCTCCAAACCCGTGTACTATAGCGATAATTGCTCGTAATTCTCCCTCTGGCTGCCAGCTTTGGTAATAAAGAGCAAGTCCTCCTGCTCCTGTGAAGGTGCCTTCGATGTGTGTCATTGCTGTACCTACCAAATGCGTTTTTCTACAATTCAGGCTTCAAGACGCAATTGGAATTTTTCGGGTGTAGTTTCTGTAATTAATAGCCTTTGTGATGTAGAGAGCGCTAAAATGCTGACTACAAACTATTACAACTAATCGGCTATTGCTTAGTTAAAACTTTACCCTAAGTAGATATTGTCTTGCCCACTTGGTTGCAACCTTACGGCGTTTGCCAAATCAGGCATCGATTTAACCCAAATAAAAATGTTGATATAAGCAATCTACGTCTTGAAACTTTGATACAAATTGTTAAGAAATTTGTTAGGTTTCAAAACCTAGGTTTTAAAAGTCATTGTGCATCTCTTCATATCAAATATAGCTCACTTGTATCGAACAATCGCACAAGATATACAAGATACAACCTTATGAAATAAGTAAGTAGGCGTAGATATTTATCGTTGAGATAAAGCACAAAGTAGAAGGGAAGACGTTTGAGCTAAGTTTATCACCAAGCATGAAAGTGGTATTTTACCCTACACCCCAAACCCTTTTTAACTCAATCGGTAGAGTAATAACGCTTGACCAAGCGCGACTTATGGAGTTTCTAACTAATCCGATTTAAGCCAATCGGTAGAGAGTTTGTCTAGGAGGCTTTACCCAGTAATGGTTTCAGCCGCCGAATTGACACCACTACTATAAGTATAGTAAATCCTCCCGAAAAAAATACAAAATAGCATTTTCAAAGTCTCTCCCTGCAAGCAATCGGCACCACTCAACGAGAAATATAGGGTTTCACAGATTTAGCGAGTGGTGTCGATACACTATCTACTTAGCGCAGATCGTCGAGAAAGCTAGACTTACTCAGCTACTTGAGAAACAGCACTTTTAATAACTCTGTTTGACCTGGGTTAATATCCAAATTCTTGATGGATAATCCGACGATTTTTCTTTGAATGTGGGTGATTGCGATCGCGCTAGAAACGACAACGAAGAATGCAACAACAAAATTGAGATTAATCTTGGCAAGTTTCAGACAGTTTAGAACAAACGTATGCCAGAGATAAATCCACAAAGTATTACTACCAGTAAATATAAAAAATTTGCTTAATACTTTATTTCTAGTGATTTTGTCAGAAAATTGAGCGACTACATAATATAGTATTAACGACACGCCTAGTGCGTATGAAGTGTAATACAGTTGCGGTGGATATTTGTAACTGTGACCTGCTTTTATCTCACCCAATGTTAAATACAGATAGATTCCAGTGGCAATAAAAACCACTAGGCTAGTTACCGATATAGCTATAATTTCTTTTTTGCTTAACTTGTTTATATAATTCCCTATTCCCAGTAGACAAGAATAGGGAATTATATAAACAAGATAGGTGTTGATAAAATACGTGAAATAGGGTATTTGCCAGAAGTGTTGAATGTTAAGAAAAAGCTGATAAAAATAGCCCAAAATATGATAAGTTTTGGGCAAAGTCTAAAAATATATCTGTTTGATAGTGATTATAAATTCATTTCCTAAGATTGTCAAAGATATTCTGAAAGAACTATCAAAAAACGATTATCCAGTATTGAACAGCCGTCTGTTCGTTGAGTGTTGGCTATCCTATACCTTGGATAACAGTCTCACAAGTATGCGAGATTTATTTAAAAGATTAAATAACAATTGTTTTGATGTAGATATTTCTACTTTTACCAAAGCAAGTTCTCACCGCACGCCAAAACCATTTCAAGAAATTTATCAGAAATTAAATGAGATAGTGCATCAGAAAGCTCACAAGAAGTTACATGATAAATATGCAATTTGTCCGATTGATTCAACAGTTATTACTTTGACAAGTAAGTTGTTATGGATATTAGGCCATCATCAGGTAAAACTTTTTAGTTCCTTAAATTTAGCTACAGGAATCCCAGAAGATAACTTCATCAATTTTGGTCATCATCATGATTATAAATTCGGTTCAAAGATGATGTCTAGTTTACCAATAGATGCTGTTGGAGTAATGGATCGGGGATTTGCAGGATTAAAATTTATCCAAGAATTAGTACAAGAAAACAAATACTTTGTTTTGCGGATTAAAAATAACTGGAAACTAGAATTTGAGGATGCAACTGGATTAATCAAAGTTGGTGCATCTGATGATGCTCAAGCCTATAGAGTTATTAGTTTTTGTGATTTGGAAACGAAAACTGAGTTTCGCTTGGTGACTAATTTACCAGGAGATGGAGAAACTGCTATTAGTGATGATGAAATTCGGGAGATTTATCGATTACGTTGGGGAGTTGAATTGTTATGGAAGTTTTTAAAGATGCACTTAAAACTGGACAAGTTAATTACCAAAAATGTCAATGGTATCACGATACAAATCTATGGAAGTTTGATAGCTTACTTAATTTTACAGCTTGTATCTGTTCCCAAACAATGGGGAAATACATTATTAGATAAATTCCGCTATCTTCAGTCTTGTATGTGTCAGAAAATCAGCTACGTCCATTGGTTTGAGGAGATAATGTTATGTTGACAATTTTAGGCTTTTTAGACTTGTTATAATCAATAATGTAAAGTTTTGTATCAGCATTCAACATTTCTGGGTATTTGCCTGATGGCTCCTAAAGTGACTTCGTGTAATAAATAAGCCGTAAAAATAACTGCTAAAAACTGAATTTTTGTAAGAACACGGCTAATTCTAATAATTAAAGGTGCGACTATGGCAATTATCAAAAAAATCCGGATAATCCAAACATAACCGACTGTTAACCCAAAAGTTCCTATAATTACTTTTTGTGTAAAATTTTCTCCCGCTAAACTGAAGATAGTAAAATAAAATGCCAGGAAAAGCCATGTAGGGGCAATAAGTCTTGGTATTCGTTTTTTCAAATAGTTAAAATATGATGGTTGTTTTTTAGAATTTGTATAAGATAGCAGTGCGCCTGATGCAATAACCATCAGCCCTACGTCAAAATTCCGCAACTGATACAACACTGTTGGCGGATTAACGTGTGCGAGAATAATTCCTAGCAATCCTATAGCCTTGAGAACATCAAATTTTATATCTCTGTCTTGCATGGTGTATAAAATTACTTGTATGACGAGAGTTCAAGGAATGTAACATTGAAAATGATACCCCCGCAATAGAATACCCCGATCGCCAAAAACGAGCAAGAAGCTTCGTCATAAATAGCTGGACAAAAATATTTACTGTCATTGCGAACAAAGTGAAGCAATCGCAAGGGTTTGGGATTGCTTCACTTCGTTGCACTCGCAATGACATTGTGTAATTAATTCTGTCCGATTACTTATCTTTTTTTATAGTCAATAAAAAATAATACTTACCCAAAGTGATACTATTGACCCCCGCGTTGGTGTAGTGGGGGTCTTTGAGTATTGGTACAGCGTTTCCATACTAGTGCGATCGCATCCTTTACCCACGCTTACAAGACTTTTATTTCTCCACTCGTAAAACATCAGGAGGAATCTCCCTGACGAGGCGAAATGGAAATTCTTTAGTCGAAGCCACTTGGGCATAATCTGAGGTGAGAAAAATCGCATATTTCTCAGCTTCTGTTGTTAGCTGTGCTGCCATTGCCAAAGTTATAGCTTTCACAAATTTGCGAACATCAGCTGCTTGTTCGCCTACAACTTCACCACCACTAAAAGGTGTATTGGGCTGTCCTATCTGATCCAAAGTATAAGCGGGGTCTTTTACACTCAAATGAGTACCCCCAACTATACCAACTAACCATTTTGGGGATGGAATTTTCGCAAATGCCATAATCTGTTCGGTTAAGGCTGGAGTAGTTTTATCTGCGGAACCTGCCAACACTAGGGTAGGTACTTGCACCTTAGTTAAACCAGTTTCGCCAAACATCAGAGAAGCTGTAGGATTGAAAGCGATCGCCTGTGTTATTCTGGTATCCCGTAGTTGATAGCTGTTTTCTGGAAGTTCTTGGGCAATACACTGGAGAGTTTCCCCTGCACTCAAAACAGTTAAGTTATTTTTACAGCGTTGTTTGAGTTGTTCTAGTTGTAACTCGCCTCCTGCAACTGATAAGGCTGTACCACCGCCAAACGAATAGCCAATGACCATCACATTATTAGTTGCTAGTTTCCCTTGCAGCGGATTATTAGCTGTTTGATTCAGCTTTTCTAGTTCATCAAGGATAAAACTAACATCTCTGGGACGTTCCAGAAACTCTTGGGGTTTCAAAAACCTGGTTTTACCTTCTAATGCCGAGTTGACATATGCGGTATTACTACCAGGATGTTCTAAAGCTACAAATATATAACCGTGAGATGCTAAATGTTCTGCCAGATAGCGTAAGTCACTGCGGACTGATCCCATACCGTGACTATATATGATGACGGGTTTGTCAGCAGTCACAGCGCTTGACCAGTAAATATCAACAGCAATATTACGCTGGCGCTTTTGGTCATTCAAATTCAAGTTAAGTACTTGTACTTGAGCATTTCCTGGTTGGGAGGGGTCAAAGGGTAAAGAAATCTGCGGTTTATAGGGGTCGATTCGGGGAGCGATCGCCAGCATAAACTGCTGAGTGCGCCAAAAACCCGCATTAAAAGTACTCGCTACTGTCAATGCTTGCGGCAGATTAATTTCCAGGCGTTTACTAGGATAGGCAGCAATAAAACTCAATACGGAAAGACCCTGCTTTGCTGTAGAGCCTAATATCAGTCCGGCTCTGATTGCTTGTACTCCAGCTTTATCTTTTCTGACTAAAGCTGTAGAAAAATCACTGAGAATCGTTGTACCAACTTGGGTATTGAGTAACCGATTGAGAGTAACCACATTTATAGGTACTTTCATTCTCAGTGCCCCCACAAGAAAGCGGCGTTGGTCTTCAGATAATTTATTAGTGTAAGACTGTAAATTCGGAGGAAGTTTTCCAGTTTCCGCAGTTTTTTGCAACTCAGTCAGGGACACAGATTCTTCAAAAAGACCGACACGTACGACAACAGTATCAGCCGCTTGTGCAGTAGTGTTTGCCCCGACAAACTGTGTCAAAGCGATTGCCAAAGAGAAACCTGTAAATAACTTGAGACTTTTCCAGCTTATTCCCATAAAATCCTCACCATTTTATCCTTACGGGAATATAGCCGATATTTTAAGAATTGACTAACTAATAGGATTTACACAGCAATACGAAAAATTAAGGGTTTGCACAAGGGACATCCAATAATTAAATTACTCAATTCCTGCATCCAATACCAGTATCCAATTTCTTCTCCCCCTGCCTCCCCTGCTCACCCAAGCGATTGATGATTTTTTTATTTAGAAGTCCCCAAGGGGTGTGAGCGAGCAAAACCCTTGGACTCCTACACTCATCTTCAATAGCAATCCCCTACTGCCTAATATTTGTTGTAATACATTTAGTAACAAATAGTAATACATCTGCTTAGCTATAGTTCGGGTTCTAGTTCGCCCAACTGGTGCGCCAACCTTTGGATTGAGCGTATACCGCACAGCAATGCGTCACTACTCCATTGTTTGATTAGCTCAGTGGCAGAGCATCCGAAGCGATCGGTTGGACGTAGGTACCCTTCGGGAACGCTTACGCGAACGAGTTCTACATCAAACTCCCGAAAGTTAGCTCACTGGATAGAGCGATCGACTCATAATCGATATTTCCATACGGCAATGTTTCTCCTTCCTGATGTTTTATTCGTCCTAGTTCTAGTAATAAATTAGCTGCTTCTGTTTGCGGAATTTTTAGATCAGCATAAGCCCAGCAGGAAGCCGACAAAAGCAAAATTACTAGAGGGGATTGATAATACTGCCGTGAGCGATCGCGTCAACCTGGCTATGTTTGCTTTGGATTTTGAAGGTGTGGCAGAAAAAGCAAGCGATTGAATCATTGTACAATCGCCCTAACAGTATTTGAGCAAATGCAATGATACCTTTAGATGGATTGTTAGAAGATAAAGGGGCAATTGATACAAGTGTTGCTGAATATATTCGTCAGAAAACCGCAGACTATGGAATTGGAGTAGATTCGCTTGGGGTTAAAGATATTATTCTCCCTGGTGAGATTAAGTCGATTTTGAGCAAGGTCGTAGAAGCCGAAAAAGCAGCCCAAGCCAACGTAGTCCGCCGTCGTGAAGAAACTGCTACTCGCAGTATGTTGAATACTGCCAAGGTAATGGAAGATAACCCTGTAGCATTGCGCTTGAAAGAATTGGAGGTGCTGGAGCGAATTGCAGAGAAGATTGAGAAAATTCAAGTTAATGGCAGCTTAGATAGCATTTTGACGGAGTTGATTCGAATTAATCGTGAATAGGAACTTCTGTAATTGTTGACTGATAACAGTCAACAACTTCAAGCGGGATAATTTATTGCTTGGAGTTCCCATTGATAATCACCAAACCGATGTACTATACAGATAGCTTTACAAAAATCAACCATGGTAGAACGCCCAATCAAAAAATCGGAACGTCAGTCCCAAGCAAATACTGACACTAATTCCGAAAATTCGGATTCTGTGCCTCCTATTGAATCCAATCCTAGAAGCTCGAAACCAAGGGGTAATCGCTCGTCTGGTAAAGGGAAAAAAGCATCATATGGGGATGAAAACAAGCAGCAGGTTAATCCTGCACTAGCGCGTGGACCGAAACCCGTTAAACCTAAAATCAATGTCAAAACAGAGCCTGAAACTGAATCAGAACCTATTTCTGAAGAGTCTCAAGATTAACATTTTGCCGAAGTTTATACTTTAGGAAGTATGACATTCTCTTGAGGTTTTAAAAATTCTGCTAAGCTGTTGTGTTTCTTTCCCAGACCTCTTTTGTTGAGGGTAGCTTAACCAAAAAAAGCGATCGCAGTTCCATGCATTACCTGCTATGTTAGTTGCGATCGCTACAGCTAGTTTTGATAGCTTTACTTTTTACTTGTGACTGGAGAATTCCCAACTCCATCGTTATCAATCGCACTATAACTTTCACTACTCATCAACCCCAACCAAGGGTCAGAGCTAGGAGTTAAAAACAGTTCGGCGTAGACTTTTTCGTTTAATGAATTCACTTCACTTGTTCCATTTCCTTGGATAAACCATTGATGAATTTGTCTATGCAGCATATATTCATTTCTGGCAGTATCTAAAGCCATTGCTGTTTCAAAATTGCTCACAACACGCTGCAAATCAACATTTCCTTTTTGGAAGCGTTTAGAATTTATTAAAGCAATGCTATTTTTATCTAACTTTGCATCATTTCTATAGAGTTGGGCAATGCGCCGCCATGTCGCTTCATCAGTAATTTCTCGTAAAGCTGCTGGATTACTAGTAGCAGGAGACATATTGCGTAACATGGGACTTTCTACTGCCATTTTAGTCATTGCGATCGTTCCCGCAACTGGAGCGCTAGGTGGTTCATTGCTCGAAGTCGGTATTTCTACTAGACGCGGCGGATTTTGGATGTCCAGTTTTGCTAAATCTGCATTCCATTGGTCTTGAATTGATGCTAAACGCTGACGATGGCGATCGCGCAAAAAGTTTTCCCGTGCTGTACCTTGGCGTTTGCTATATTCTTTAATTGCTTTTTCACCATCAACTAACTGACGCAGAAAAGCTTGAGGGCCATATAATCCTGGAATTGCATCAACAGGACGACCGGAACTATCTAAAATATAGTGAATGCTATTGCCTGTAATAGTACGTTCTAGCTTGCGCCCATCACCAAAATCTACAGTCACTTTCGGGGCTGAACGCACAGATTGCCAGTGTAAAATATAGTTTTGCCGCAAGTATTTAGATATCTCTGCATTAGGATACAAAGCGACGCGGAAAAAGCGGCTGTTAGCGCAACTTAAATCTTGGTCGAGTCTTCCCAGTAATCGCAACGAAAGAATGGGTTTATTACTTGCTTTAGCTGCGGCTTTAGCTTGTTCTAAATCAGTGTACCAGTAAAGTTTTGAGGCGTAGCAATCCTTTTGTTGGCAAAGTGCATCTAATGCTTGATGCATTTGAGGTGAGGGATTCGTGAGTTCTTTTACATAAATACTGAGAAATTTATCTAACCCGTTTGGGCCTTGAGTACGGAGTTGAGTAACTTGTTGTGCAAGTTGTGCGGGTTTTGTTGCAGATGTTTGAGTCAAGGCTGTTAGCACTAATCCCGTACCTACAACAGAAGTTGTAATAACAGATGTAATGAGTTTTAAATTCATATGCTAATTAATTAAAAATAGTGTTGTTGTGATTATACTTTTTCTAGAATCATAAGTCATCAGTTTGTAATTATATGTAGCTTTACATTAACCTGCGCTCTAATTAAAAATTTCAAATGCTCTTTTTCTAAGATTTGAAAGCATTTTATAGACGCGTAGCATATTGTCACGGGATATATTATCCTGATTTTTTACAGTGAAATAATATTAATATGCCCTTGTTTGTAGTTACTTGCTTGATTGACGAAGGTATCTATAAAAAATATTTTTCATGTTGTTGAAGCGTCTTCCAAGCTAGCGATCGCTCAACATATTTTTGATATCAAGTCCAAGCAATGATTTATTATTAAAAGTTCTCTGCGTCAGCCCTAATGATAAGTCTTCAACCGGACTTGATATTACATGCTAACTAAAAGATTGGCACTGATTCAACTTTGTGTTATGGTGTCGTTTTACACAAATTACCCAGTCAATGTCAATGATTAATCGTCATCAATTGCTAAAGTATCTGACATTTTTATTTTTGTCAGGAGTATTAGGATCTGATTTAGCAATCTCTCAAGTTCTTGCCCAAAGTGGCGTACAGTCATCTGTTAGTAAAGGTGTGACTTTTACATGCAATGACAGTGAGGCAACCATCAAAGCTAAAAATGGGCCTAAAGTGGCTATTGGGCTAACAACTATCTATATTGGTTATCAGCAAGTATCATCTGCGAACAAAGACCCTCGGATCGTTCGTTTCGATAATGGTGTGAAAAAATGGTGTCGGAGTGACTACGAAACAACGAATGACGATGGCACAGGCTACGGATTGCTTTGGGATGGAAGAAATGTTTTGTATGGTGTTTTCTCATCCACTGGTAGCCAGACTGGTAATGATTTTCGACGCTTTGCCACTAGCAGTTGGTTGTCTAGCTATGGCAGCGGCGGTGGTGCGAAAGTAGCAGTTCTAGCTCGGATTAATCCCACCAGTGGCAATGTTGACTATGCCACATTTTTATCTGCCAAAAAGCTTACCGATGGTAAAACTAACTCTTTAGTTGTTACTAACTTATCGTGGAATGGCACAAATTTGACTGTCAAAGCAGATTCGTGGTGGTCTCCTCGCCGTCCCGATCGCAATCCGATGATTTGTTCTGGTTCATCACCTTTTAAATACACAGCCGTATTTACTGGCGATTTAAAAAAGGTCAACTCAGCTTCAGCAGTTAACTGTACGTGAATTCCCCTGTCTTGACTTCATGTAACGTCAATCGCCCAAACTTGTGCTGGGTTTTATTGTGAGTAACTCGTCTGGACATGTGCGATCGCACTTTAGATTAACGTGAGCTTCTAACGAAGGGCATTCGTTATGCCTTGAGAGAAACAATCTAGTTTCCTAGGAGTTCGACAGCTTGATGTAGGTACAAAAAAGCTGAAACTGGAGTAAGAACAAAAATTAACGTCAGTTCGAGTTAAGCTGAGATCCTGCTCCTGCTGTCATCCGATAACACAGAAACGATCTAAAATTCCTGGACGTGTCTATTACATTAGAATATCGTCTAACTCCGTAAGTTCGATGTATGCAGACGAGAAGAAATCGATCGCTGTACTCTCATTGGGGGAAAACCGACGGCGACGGTTAACTCTGGCAGTTTCTAAAGGATCGCACTTTTTCAGTGGTTGTTCGTCTTTACCATATACAAAAGTAAGCCCCGTCAGACGCTCGATTTCAGAAATTTTCACTTGGAAGGTTTTGAACGGAGCAAACGGAATGTCAGCTTCGATGCCCAATCGAGCGATGACATCTGCTTGACTGGCTAAGTAAGCTGTAGCGAAGAGTTTACCATCCGAGTCGATCGCCGCAGCGATCTTCCAGTATTGCAGGGGATAAGGAACGCGTTTATATTCTGGATCGCTATCGTCGAAAATTGGTCCAGTGAAGATTTGAGCGTTATACCGACCTGCAATAATCGCGTCTTCTAAGATGTGACGTTCGATCCCCTGCCAAATTTGGATACTTTGATTGAAACCCGAATGTTGGGGCGTGCAGTTGGTAAAGTGACAGGTATCCCCAGCGGAAGCTAAGGCAGTTTGGGGTGTATCACCAAATTCCAAATCTTCTCGTCGCGTCAGATGCCCGCGATCGAATTGATTTTTGGCGTAGTAGAACTCCCCAATTTGAGCATCTTGGGGAATGCGCGGATCTAACCGCCAGACATCGCGCGGACGGCTCATTTCAAAACGGTTACCAAAGCTGACGTTAGCTGCGCTGTAGATGGCAAAACGACGTTTCCGATGCATCACCACGCTAAAGTTGTTGTAGTGGAGGATGTATCGATTATTTTCTGAGGGCGAGATTAATTCAGTCGCTTCGACCTCAAGTCCAGGAGAAAGTTTGGGGAGACCTATGTGGTACTTCGTGCCGAGGAAATCTGGGTTGTAACCTTTGCGATTGTCGTAATTGGGATCGAAAGGCGCATCAAATTTGGCAGTCGTCGTGCGGGAATCACCCCTACGCTCCAGTCCCGATAGGTCGCTTTCGCGGGCTGATGCAAGTTGGTTAGATGGAGTTCCAGCACCCATTACCTCGCCATTAGCATTAATTTGCAGGGTAATTTGCAGGGGAATAGTCACCGTTTGGATATTGTTATCTTGAGTCATGGGATCGACTGGTTTAATGTCAGGGACGAAAGAATCGCGATCGCTGCCTATAATCCGGGCTGATTCTGGGGTGATATTAAATAGCGGTTGGAGTAGAGGGTGAACGGGGAGGAATTGTTTCAAGGTTTGGACAATGCGACTGGCTCGAATCCCCTCATTGGCAATCCACTTAATTCTCGATTCGTCCATCGTGCGGGGATTGAAATCCTGCCCATCGATGGTTTGAATTTTGCCTTCGTGTCGTTCGGGGATACCGCTATGGTGCAGGGCAACCACGAACCAATCGTTGTTATGTACTGGAGAGCCAGAAGAACCACCGAGGGTATCGGTGGAATACCATAGAACGTCATCGGATCGCTTAATCAATCTGTTTTCACGCACGCAAAGTTGCTTCCGTTCTCCCGATGGGTGCTGAACGATCGTCAACCATTCCCCTTCTAAGGATTTGCCGGGAGTATCCAATAGCGGCAGCCACCCGAAACGCTCCAAGCGTTCCGTTCCATCGGTCGATGTTTCTGCGACAGCGACGATGGTAAAGTCGAGATTTGGAGAGGTATAAAACAGTTCTTGAGGTGTAAGGGTAAACTCGACAGGTCCGATCGGTCGATCGTGGAGATCGATTTCGTAATTGAATTGAGCCGATGAGTTGACTGCCCAATCAATACTTGGGAGTACATGATTGTTGGTAATCAACACTTGGGGAGCGATCAGAAAGCTTGTACCCCAGCCGTAGAATTTACCATTAGGTTGGCGAATCTGAATCCGCGCTACCGCTCGTGCGGCGATCGCACCCCGTTCGAGATAGTTGACTAATTGGAGTTCGTTGCCAGCGAGGACTCGCTCAAGGGTATCCACTGCGATTTCCTCATCACCGAGGGATTCAGTGAGAAATTGCAGGCGTTGGAGTCGTTCGGTGGGAGTTGCGACATCTTTGGGGGTGCGATTTTGCAGCAACTGAATGCGAGTCGCCAGATCGAAATCCAAGCGTCGCAATGCTTTATCGATCTGTTCGGCAATAATGCTCATTGGAACGATCTTATGACTTAAAAAACCACGACAGTATTCTCAATTGCAGCTTGCTCTTAGGTGTAAGCAACACCGTGAACTTTCAGTCCATTTTGATTTATCAAAGAAATGATGCCACCCGTATTGGATAAAATGGCTCCCGTGCCCAATAGCGTAACTTTTAGATGAGCGTGGGATGGAATCGAACCCTGTAGAGGCTCTGCCCGTTTGAGACCATCTTGAATCGTCCAACCGGAAAGATCGATCGCTCGATCGGTGTTATTGAATAGGGTTATCCATTCGTTGCCACGCTCGCTACCCACTGGATTCACTAAAGCTTCGCGAATGAGAACGCCGCGATCGAGAACGTCGGTACTAGCCGCAATGTCATCTTCAACTTCAATAACAGGTTTTTTACCGGGAGTAGTAGGTCTGGCACAGTTATTGCGAGTGTTGGCATGGCCGCTGATATCGTCGGTATGCCAACATTGAGATTGGAATGCCGAAAACATTGCTATCCATTTATTCTGCTGTTTAAAGTGGAAAAATAGCCCACCATCTTGATAGACTCCATCGTCTTTCTTGAATTTTTTATCGAGGCTGCCTTGATTCATGTGAACATCGTGAATGCCGATTTCGCCTTGAGTAAACTTAGAACCAAAAACGTAGACTTCGACATTTTTATTGTTGATGTTTTTCTCGACGATGCCGCTGAGGCTGTCAAAGATATCATTATTCGCACCATCTTTGGTGGTAGGAATGATTTCCATCTCTGCCGGATCGAAGAGATTCTTGCGAATGTAGTCTAAGGCGACAGTATTTGGCTTTTTCTCGATAGAGGTGAAACCGAACGATAACTTGACAAGCTCGGCTAAAATCGGGTTTTGATAATTTAAATCAAGCTTGACGAGTAAATAAGAGGGGGGAATGCCAGGGAGTTTTTCAGCTAATACTTTACTAGTCGAACCGACATTAATGGCTGCCTTATATGTCTTAGTCCCATCGGAGATAAAAATACGATAGTGAGGATCGCTATCTCTATCTTCATCGACTTTTACGATGTGTCCTTTCAGTACTGAGTAATTGGGTATTCCCGACATATCAGGTTTTGCTTTGCTAAGTTAATTTTGCAGATATTTCCAGATACAGCGTCTCCTTGCCAGACCCAGCACGGGCGAGAAATACTAGAGTAAGAAGGAATAATGCTTTTAACCTCTGTCTTGTACTTCACAAGAGTCTAAAAACCACATGCTACGCTTCGGTAATCCATTCATGGTATAAATTTTATTAAAATGTAATGTAGGAAACTTGGCTGTATTAATGAGTTTGAGGACACCGAAGGAAACTGCATTGCCTTACATTCTCAGTAAGCTGTAGAAAAATTTCGTATAACAATTGCTAGCCACCTAACACGGCATTGGAACCGAACGGCGAGAGTTTGTTGTTCTATGTTTCGGTATTATCTGCGTCCAGTGAGCGGGAACGTTGTGTAGTCTGAGTTCTCAGTTGGGACATAACTTGAAGCCTATCTGTAGATCGAGGTGTTGGGTTGAACGAAATGAAACCTAACCTTTTTTTGCAACACTTTAGCCTTGTCGCACCACTACGCAAATATGAGTTTTGTATTTAACTAAGATTTTTAGTAAAACTACTGTCTATTTTAATTTCTGGATTATACTTGCTTTCCTCAGTTTTTCTGTCAAGCGTTCGGTCTTCGTTCCGTTATCGCAGTCGCTTTGCTTGTGTTGCTCTGTATTATCTAGTTAACTTATGCCGTCAACATAGTCTGAGATAGATAAAACTTTGTATCCTAAATTAATAGGTTTTAATAGTTCTTTTCAAAACTTGTGCAGGAAGATTTTAGGCTAATTGTTGATTTAGTATTAGTTCTCGCCGTCGCAGCCTGTGGTGGTCTTTTAGCATCACTTTTACGACAACCCGCGCTATTGGGATATCTCATCGGCGGAATGATTGTCGGGCCAGCCGGACTGGGACTGATTAAAGAAGTGATTCAAGTGGAAACTCTGGCACAGTTCGGGGTTGCCTTTTTGTTGTTTGCTTTGGGTGTGGAATTTTCGTTTACGGAACTCAAGAAAGTAAAAGCGATCGCTTTGGGAGGAGGCGGACTCCAGATTTCCCTCACGATCGCAGTCACAGTTTTAGTCTGCGGCTTAACAGGAGCTTGGGGAGCCTTACCTGCCAAGGGCGTATTTTTGGGGTCAATTTTGTCTTTGTCCTCCACAGCGGTTGTCCTGAAATGCTTAATGGAGCGGAACGAAACAGAAACGCCCCACGGACAAGTGATGCTGGGTATTTTAGTGGTGCAGGACTTGGCCCTGGGGCTGATGCTAGCAGTATTACCCGCTCTCCACGAACCAGGGGAAGTCATTGGTGTAGCAGTGTTGACAGCCTTGGCGCGGATTGGATTATTTGCCGCCGGGGCTGTGGCAGCGGGGCTTTGGCTAGTACCGCCTTTGTTACGACTGCTAGCCCGTACCGAAAGCCGAGAACTATTTTTACTAGGTGTTGTAGCGCTGTGTTTGGGCATTGCTCTGCTGACAGAGTATTTGGGACTCTCGATTGAAATGGGGGCATTCGTTGCTGGTTTGATGATTTCGGAGGTGGAGTATGCCGACCAAACCCTAACTTATGTAGAACCGCTGCGAGATATTTTTGCCAGCTTGTTCTTTGCCGCCATTGGTATGTTAATTGACCCAGTGTTTTTGTGGAAAAACCTGGAATTAATTTTGGGACTAGTGGCGATCGTTTTCGTAGGTAAGTTTTTAATTATCACGCCTTTGGTGAAGCTGTTCCGCTACCCTTTGAAAACTGCGTTAATCGCTGGGTTGGGACTGGCTCAAATCGGGGAATTTTCTTTTGTTCTCGCCAGTGAAGGGCAAGCACTAGGGTTGGTATCCCGACAGATATATTTACTAATTTTGGGAACTACAGCAGTCACTCTCATACTTACCCCTTTTGTACTGCGGTTAGTACCATTTTTATTTAACTTTGCCGAATCAATGCCTTGGTTGAAACCTTATTTAGAAGAAGAGCAACCGCGTGATGTCTCAGACGATTTACCCTTAAAAGACCATGTGGTAGTTTGTGGCTATGGGCGAGTAGGCAAGAATTTGGTGAAATTATTACAGCAACATGATTTGCCTGTAGTAGTCATCGACCAATCAGAAAGCAGAATTCAGAAATTACGTGAGGCGGAAATACCTTATGTTTATGGTAATTGTGTCAGTTTCCACGTTCTGGAAACTGCTGGGGTAAACCATGCCAAAGGAATGGCGATCGCTCTTTCAGACCCCATGAGTACCCGTCTGTGCTTGAAACGTGCTTTGGAATTATGCCCAGAATTAGATTTGGTTGTCCGCGCCACGCAAGATAAAAATATTGAAGTACTTTACCAACTGGGAGCAAGGGAAGTAGTGCAGCCAGAGTTTGAGGCCAGTATCGAAATGGCTACTTATTTATTAAATTGCTTAGGCTTTTCGCCACTGGTGGTGCAACGAGAAATGCAGCAAATCCGTAACGGTCATTATTTAGATTTGCGGCCAGAACGTTCAGCATCGGAGGTTTCCCGCGATTTACGGCAAGCCACTCGCGATTTGAATCGCCGTTGGTATTCGCTACCGTCTGTTTCTCCTTTAATTGGCATGAGGTTAGAAGAAGCGGATATGCGCTACTTAACAGGGGTAAGTTTGATGGCAATTCGCCGCGCTAACGGTGATGAAATCGATTATCCCGATGCTCAAACTAAATTAGAAGAAGGCGATCGCTTACTGGTGGTAGGAGAATCTGAAGAATTGGCAGCTTTGGAAGAATTGGCTAAGGGACAGGTGGCGGTTCCCGGAGAAAATAGCGCTTGCCAGTGGACTACAGTCAATGCTGATTCTCTAGCTTTGGGTCAAACCCTGATAGATTTGGAAATCCACGATAAATCTGCGGTCAAGGTACAGGCGATTCGACGAGATGGCAAGTTTATCCGCTCTCCTGAGAGCAATACAGACCTGCGAGATGGCGATCAGGTGCTATTATGCGGTAGCTTACCAAGTTTGAATCAACTACAACCTTTATTTGCCTCAGTCAGTAAAGTCCCTTTATCTATCCCCAAGGTTAAACCTGGGGAGCCACAAGCACTTAAAGAGTTTCAACCTGTGGATAAATTGCGGGAGTAGTCAGCGATTGGTGGTCAGTGGTCAGCAGCAATTAACAATTGACAGCTAACAACTGACTAATTTTTCGGCTTGATGTAGGCGATCGCTTGCTTCCAAATGGTGGTTTGCTGGCTGTTTTCGTCTGTAATACACACACATTGTGGGTCTTGCCATAAAACCCTGCCTGTCAGTAGATCGCCCGTTATCAGTTTGAACTCTACCACTGCTGTTTGTTTAACTAGGTTTTGCAGTTGCCGAATGCTAGGCAGTGAAGTATCAAATTCAGTTGTATGCATTTTAGGTAATGATATGACTGGGGACTGGGGATTGGGGACAAACCAATTAAAAATTAAAAATGTAAAATTAAAAATTTTTAATTTTTTATGCTCAAACCCCAATACCTAATCATTGATAATTCATCCTTGGGGAAATGGCAATCGAATTTACTAAGTATCACGGTCTGGGAAATGACTTTATATTAATTGACAATCGCTCATCATCCTTGCCTGTACTGACTCCAGAGCAAGCAGTCAAATTGTGCGATCGCCACTTTGGTATCGGTGCTGATGGTGTGATTTTTGCCCTACCCGGAGAGAACGGCACTGACTACACCATGCGGATTTTTAACTCCGATGGTTCCGAACCAGAAATGTGTGGCAATGGTATTCGCTGTTTAGCTGGTTTCTTGGCAGAATTAGAAGGTGAATCCCGAAATAAAGACCTTTATCGCATTCATACCCTAGCTGGTGTAATTACGCCCCAACTGATGCCCGATGGTCAGGTGAAGGTGGATATGGGTTTCCCCAGGCTTCTGGCTAGGGAAATTCCCACTACCCTTGGTGCAGCTGACGTAAAAGTGATTAATCAGCCCTTAGAGGTTGCAGGGCAAACTTGGGAAGTCACCTGCGTAAGCATGGGCAATCCTCATTGCATTACCTTTGTAGAAGATGTGGTAGCAATTTCCTTAGAAACCATAGGCCCCCTGTTTGAACATCACCCAGCGTTTCCCCAACGGATAAATACTGAATTTATTCAACTGGTGAGCCGAGATTACCTGAAAATGCGAGTTTGGGAACGGGGTGCTGGTATCACATTAGCCTGCGGTACTGGTGCTTGTGCTTCTTTAGTAGCGGGTGTATTAACTGGAAAATGCGATCGCACCGCAATTGTAGAACTCCCTGGCGGACCTTTGCAAATTGAGTGGTCAGAAATAGACCAACGAGTTTACATGACTGGTCCTGCCAAGCGGGTATTCACTGGTAAACTGTAACTGACTTACCATTGGCATTACTCAGGTAGTAATGCCATAAAAGTCTGGCAGCAACAGCACGCCACGGTCGCCAGTTTTCAGCGATTGCTTCCAATTGTAATGGTGTTGGACGTGCTGTCAATTTCTTAAGCTTCTGGGTGGCGATCAATAATCCTAAATCCCCTTTGGGAAAGGCATCGGGGTGTTTCAGCGCCATTAATAAGTAAATATCAACCGTCCAGTCTCCGATACCTTTGAGCCGCTTGAGTTCACTTCTGATAGTAGTTTCGTCCATTGTTTCCAGTTTAGTTAAATCAAGCTGACCACTCGTTATTGCATCCGCTAAACCACGACAATAGAGAATCTTTTGGCGACTAAATCCGATCGTTTTCAATTGAACATCATCTAATGTCAGAAAATTTGCTGGTGTCAGCGGTATAACAATCCCACACAAACGGTTAAATACAGCCCTTGCTGCTGCTAAGGAAACCTGCTGTTCCAAGATTATACGGAGTAGTGTGGGAAAACCAGCTTCTCTTTCCCACATCGGAGGATTGCCCAACGTTTCTAAAATGTGAGCCAAATCGCTGTCAAGTTCAGCAAGCACTATCAAACCATGAGTAAGGCTTTCTTGCGTCAGCAATTTTAATTCAACTGTTTCTTTCAATATCATTTTTGTAAAATTTCAACTTTTATAGTAGTTTTTTTAGTAACTATAACAATCCTAAATGATTTATAACAGGACGTTTTAACTAAAAAACATTTTACAGTTCTCAATAATTACTAAATAACTGAAATATTATGATTCTATCTACAGCTTACTCCTTAGCCGAGTAGTAAATTACAAATTCGGAACTTGTGGCAAACCAGATGGTAAATTTGAATAAAAGCTTTTAATGTTTTTATCGACTTCTAGACAAAGCATTTGCAACGCTTGAATCTCATTTAGCTTTCGTTATTTAATATTTAAATCACCCTCTTTTAAGTCTTCTTGTATTGCCTTTATACTATCTTGTTGAGATGATATGAAATTATTAATAATACCTATTACCTGTCCTTGATAAGTAGCAATAAATTGATTTGCCTGAAGTTCTAACTGATTTCTAATTTCATAGGCATACTTGGGTAACTGCTCTTTCATTTGATTGCGAATTTTCTTGAGATCGGTTCTTTTACGCCAATAACTCCAACCGAAACCAAACAAGCCAGTTGCAATAGACATCTCCAAAATAGTATATTTTGTGGTAAAAGAACATCATGAGAAGTTTTTTAACACTAAAATATGAGTGACATACTGAATCACATTGAGGAGAATCCGAAAGAAACAAAGCGGTTAATTGGTGTGGAGTATGA
>NZ_JAVRBR020000087.1:0-24378 GCF_034531165.2 Dendronalium sp. ChiSLP03b
GGCGAACAAGCTAAAGAGTTTTTGCTCATGCTCTACCAGCAGATGATGATGAGGGAAAAGACTTACCAAGAATTGCTAAAACAGGAGTGGAAACGTAATTCAGATGCTGTATCTGGGTAGAGCAAGTATGTAAGTCCAGCAGGGAGCAACGCGATTTTCTGAAGTCGGACAAAAACGAGTGATAATGCTCCGACCCACCGGAGGCGATCGCTAAAACATACATTTCAGTCAAATGTATAAAATGTTCAAGCACTGCTGGGGTTAAGGAAAGAATTAAAAATAGAGTTACAAAAATTGTCCCAACTTCCGGCTATCCATTGACATCGCAGATGTAACATTATCTCTGCGTTATTTTGAAGCCAAAACTTACTGTTTCCCTTCATACGAAAAACAATACCTGTTTAGCTTGGCTTATTCCGAGATTAACTAGATACATTTCTAAAATATTTAGAAAATCTTGATAACCCGAATATGTGCCGTCATTGGTAATAGGTATCGATGATGTCCTAATTTTGTTGCCATGTTCATTCACGACATAAATAGTTAATAATTTTGGCTCAACCCATTCTCCAGTAAAACCTAGACGATTAGTCTTGAGTTTGCGTCTACCTTTTTTGTTAATCCGGATTCTCGTTCTCCCACCCTTCGGGTTCGCCAGTTCGACGGGACGGAAACCGACACCGCCGACTGGACTCACCATCTACTGCAATAACAACACGTTGGTCTTTAAGAATATTACCTGTAGATAAACTGCCAATTTCTAAACTGGATAACTTAGATTGACGCAAATTTACCCCAATTTTACCAAAGTAATATGTGATGCGTTCTATTCGTTTTAGGCTAATGTTTATTCCCCAATCTGTTAAGATTGTGCGTGCAGCTTCAAACGAACCAGCAATTGCACCATATTTTGTAATTGTTGCCCAAACATGGGGTGTTAATCCTTGTTCTATTCCTAACCATTTTAGAAAGGGGCAGAATCCAACCTTTAAGTATTTTCCTTTTTGATGTGAGCGATTGTTACGTTCAATTACATATGGTAATGAAAGAGTTACTTTGACATTACCTACTGTTAATATTTGCCGTTGATAATTACCATGTCTTTTGATTTTTTGATTTTCATGACTTTTTGTTTGAGCGATTGCTGTATGTAAGAATTCAGGTAACAGAGTATTGACAAAGGGGACAGTTGAGGTGGAGTATCACAGATATGAACAAAAACCTGCCTCAAGAACTAGATAGAGAAAGCTTGAACCAGTTATCGCGCGTAAGAACTGGTAGAGATAATCATTGAGCAGAACAAGGTAATACGTGAGCTACAGAAAATAATAATAGAGCTACAGCAAGAAATAGAGCGTTTAAAAGTCAGCCGAGATTTGGATAGTTCTAATTCATCGAAACCACCATCACAAGACATTCACAAAAAGAGCGAAAACAAAAAAGCACCCTCCCAAGAAGAATCGAGTCAGCCGAACAAAAAACCAGGTGGGCAGCCAGGACATCAGGGCAAAACCCGTAAAGGCTTTGGCAGAGTAGACCGTTATGAAATCTTACGCCCTGGAAATTGTGTTTACTGTGGTCAAGAAGCATTTGCGTCTGTGGCAGTAAAAGTAGAAAAACAAACTGTAGCGCAATTAGTGGAATACCCAATCGAAGTAGTAGAGTATCAACGCCATAGTTGTGTGTGTGAGTGCTGTGGAAATTTACAAACTGCTCCTTGGCCACAAGATATGATCCCAGGGCGAGATTTAGGTGTTAAATTACAAGCATTTTTAGGATGGGCAAATAACTATGCACATATGCCCTATGAAAAACAGCCAAGTTTTGTTATGGGAACTAGGACAGATTGACATTGGACTAGGAACGTTAGTAACAACTAATGAACGAATTACTGGGGCAATAGAACCAAGCATTAGTGAATTAAGCGATTGGATAAAACAGACGCAGCCTAACATTCATGTGGATGAAACACCTTGGTCAGTCAAAGGAACTAAAGAATGGTTGTGGGTAGTTGCCAATTCTGAGTTCTGTCTGTTTACTGCGGCTGATACTCGTTCTAGAGCCGAGTTAGAAACAATTTTGGGGACTGAGTATACAGGGGTACTCAGCAGCGATGAATGAGCGTGTTTATAACGGCTATCAAGCTGTTGCCCAACAAAAGTGTTTGGCTCATTTACGCCGCCACTTCAAAAAATTAATTCTCATTCCAGGTCTTCACAACCAAGCTATTGGTGAAACATTCGTTAATTTAATTGATGAAGCTTTTAGAAATTATGCTCAATGGTTTGAAACTCTTAATTCCAGCCTTTACAACAATTGGATCAATGAATTCAAATCCAAGTTGCAATCTTCAATTGCTCAATGGATTAACTTAGCAGGAGCGACAGCAGGGCAGCTTTTACGTTCTCTGCGTAATAAAGCTCATCAATGGTGGTATTTCCTTGATCATCCCGAAGTGCCCCCGGATAATAATCTTGCCCGTTCGTTCGCTGCGTTTAGCCGTGACAAAACGTAAAGTTAGTGGTGGTTCCCGTTCGATGGAGCGGTTTTGTCATACTGCCAATTTGTTGACAGTGGTGCAAACCTAAGGCAGCGCGTTGGGCGGCTCTGCCGACTTGAAGCGACTGCCGTGTCGTCGTCAAGGTAGGTCTGTTATTGATTTTTTTGCACAGGCTCTAATTGCTAATTCTGATAATTCTCTGTCTCGCCCTTCTTTACTTCCTCAATATTAGACCTGAATTCTTACCGCAAGAACGCTTAAAAATTGCTGGCGCGACTTGGCATCCCAATACGATTAATCCGATGCTTGCTTTACGAGTGATTCGGGCTAATCATTGGTGGGCAGATTTTTGGAAACAAATAATACCAGAACTAAAAATTAATGAAAATACTGCCTTTGCTTGAATAGTTGTTCACTTTTCCAGAATTTATCTATTCTTACAGTCATTTAACTTCACGCCACAGGTTGAGATAAGCCCTTGAGTTGAGAATTTTTCAGAGACAATTATCCTGTAAAAATAATACTAAATATTTTTAGCCGCCCTATTAAATAAAAATTTTAGTCAATAGGGAAGGTGAGCTACGCTCACCTTCCCAAAAATAGATTGATTATCATTATCGTTAAGCTTCATATCTTAAGCGATCGCTCATCCACCAACTACTTTTGACCACACCCGTTCACGT
Source organism: Dendronalium sp. ChiSLP03b (assembly GCF_034531165.2). Taxonomy (NCBI): domain Bacteria; kingdom Bacillati; phylum Cyanobacteriota; class Cyanophyceae; order Nostocales; family Nostocaceae; genus Dendronalium; species Dendronalium sp. ChiSLP03b. The sequence continues at coordinate 3,184 of NZ_JAVRBR020000087.1, forward strand.
ATTAATACTGTAATATTTGTATTAAATATTTTAAATTACTGAAATGTGTGATTTAGCGATCGCTCGTTTTTTGTCTGACATCACAAAATCGCGTTGCTCCCATTCTTCATCTTCTTCATCCCAATTTGGATATTGTTCAGGTGAAGTACCGTGACTAGCTAAAATTGTCGGTTCCTTAATTTGTACCTCTACTCTTTCCAATTTTCCAGCAGAATTTCTAATTGACAAAAGTTAAGATTATCTTAATTTATCACCGATGGGATGGGATAAAAAACTATTCGCAAAGGGCAATGTTATTTTTCATGAGTTTTTCTATGAGTTATGGGATGAGTTTTATGAGTTTCACAGACTAAGAGAAAAACTAATATTAAAGGTAATTCACTGCGATTAAGCTCACATTCCGCACTCTCAAGTGCACATTTATGTTTAATTTCAGCCATCACTACTTTTAGTGTAGGAACGTTTTAATATGGGAATCGAGACAATTATTGTGATTTACGACAACGACTCTTGTGAAGTTGCAGAAGCGAGGAAACTTGACGAAGAACTCACAGTTGGTCGTCTGCTTCAGCGCTTGCAAAAGAGACTTCAGCACGAGCAAGAGGAGAACCCAGATTTAGAAGCAACCAAGGAATTTAAAAAGGATATTGACATTCTCGAGAAAGGATATAGAGAAGAAATTCCGAAGATCGTTGATGAGTATCAAAAAGAGTATTTTCAGTCTTTTTTAAGAGTACAACTACCTAAGGCTGAAGAGAACTACAAAAAGCTCTATAACTGGACTAATGACAATGATAACCCTGGTACAAAAATCCGGAGAGCTATAAGTGAACTAAGAAACGAATCCTACGAGGAAGTGGAAGCCAATCTCGAGGAGCAGTGGGAATGTGCTTGGAAAGAATTAGAAAATGGTTATTATTGTCGCCGTGAAGAAGCACTGGCACTCAAAAAGAGGACAGGGGAAAATTTTGAAAATTATAAAAAATTTAAGGACACAGTTACTAGTTGGTTTAAGCAGCTTGATGATTTATATAAGAAGGCAGAACCCCTTCTTGAGACAGAAAATTACAGGGCACTGTACGCCTACAGCTTAGAATTTGCTGCTCTCTTGGAGCAAGCCAGACAATTGAAAAAAGACGATACAAAGTATCCACAAAATTTAACAGTCAAAGACCATGAATGGCTAAAGAGTGAGTTGACAGAACATCTGAGGCAATATGCTCTGGCAGTGTTTAAATACTTCTATTGGTATAAAAATGCTCTGAAAATTGCAGAAAAGGAAAAGAAAACTCGGGAAAATTTTGACAAATTTAGGCAGAACCGTAGAGATCAATTTATCCGAGAAGCACAGGATATTGAACTAAAAGAACTAAAAGAAGATGATGATTACAAAGATACTCCATTGCCTGTCAAGGATAGTCCATCGCCTGTAAAAGCAGAGGAACCAGAAAGAATTCCCACAAAACCTTCTCGTACCACGAATGAATCGACATGATCAAGGATTTGGATAATAGCCTGAAAAAACTTCTTGAGGCTGAATTGTTAGGAGTTTTTTCGGAGGAAGTTACAGTTGTCTTCGATACGCCTGATGATAAATTTCATCCAAATCAGAGAACAGTTGATTTCTTTCTCTATGACGTGCGGGAGAATCTAGAACTACGCAGCAATGATTGGTTGGTAGAGCGGCAGAGTAACGGTATTGCTCGCAAACAACCGCCTCTAGTGCGAGTGGACTGTTCTTATCTAGTGACTGCTTGGTCGGGTGATGTTTTGAGCGAACACAGTTTACTGGGTGAAGTGATGAAGGTGCTATTGCGGCATCCGAAGCTTCCAGAGAGCGTACTTGAAGGCAGTCTGGCAGGACAAGAGCCATTATTGCCAACTAGTAGTCTACAACCTAGTCGCTTGCAAAGTTTAGGGGAATTTTGGCAGGCGCTGGGTGGTAAGCCAAAGGCATCTCTAAATTACACCGTAACTATTGGTGTAGACCCATCTAAACCTGTAGAAGCACCACTGGTTACAGATGCCCAGTTCCGTCTGATGCATGGTTCAAGGGAGAGTTAGTCAATGCTCAAGTGGGAACTCATTCGACATCAGGTAGCGATCGCTGGTCAGGTAACGAATGCCCAAACCAAGAAAGTAATCCCCAATGCCGAAGTAATCATTACCAAAGCACCATCCGCTTTTACCAACTGGCTCAAACTCAAATCTTTACAGTATGGCGATCGCTGGAATTTGATGGTTGAGCGTCCCGATCGGACTCTAACCGCTAATGATGGTCACTTCCATTTCTTAGAGCTACCTGAGGGCGAATATACTTTGACTGCATCAGTACCAAATGCTACTAGGCGCTATGGCAAAGCCATATTAACGGTTACAGTACCTGCCAAGGTTGAGGGCAAAGTCATAATGACTGCTGCTGATATGGCTGTGCCAACCACATTCCTCCAAGGCGAAATATTTAACCAGAATGAAGAACCTGTTTTGATGGCACAAGTGCAGTTTGGTTACACAGAAAGCACATTTAGTAATGACCAAGGTCAATACTCGCTTTTTTCCATAGAAACATCAGAGATCGAGCGCCTGGTGCTGGTTTCTGCACAGGGTTATCAACCAACTTCTCAATCAGTAGTCATCAAAGCGCCTGGTACTTTACAACCTCCTTTGAACTTTATCTTACAGGGATGATGTTCACTTTAACGAGTCATTTATCCTATCCCATCAACTTAATTATTGAAAACTAAGGAGTAAAAATAATGCCCGTGTATCAAGCACCGGGAGTATACGTTGAGGAAAAACCCTCTGGTATTATGCCTATTGCTGGTGTTGGCACCAGTATTGCTGGCTTTATTGGTCGCGTAGCCGATAATGTTGTCATGCCAGAGAAGCCAACAAGACAGCCTACTGAGCTACCAGAACGTTACCCTCTAGCTCCTGTCAATCAACCACAACTAATTACCAGTTGGGAAAGATTCAAAACCGCATTTGGTGATTTTCACGAGGGGAACGGAACTTTAGCTCATGCTGTATACGGCTTCTTCAATAATGGCGGTACTCGTTGTTGGATAACTCGCGTTGCTGATGAAATCGATGTAGAGAATGTCAGAGCAGCTTTAGACACTTTCAAGCCAATTGACGAGATTGCCATAGTTGCTGTACCTGGTGCAGTTAGTGATGAAGTCCAAGAAGCTGTGCTGAGTCATTGCGAGGATCAATATCTACAAGACCGCTTTGCAATTCTAGACGGTCGGTACGAAGAAGTTACTAATTTCAATCTCACTAAAGAGGCTATTCAAGGAGGTACGAGAGATAGCGACTATGGTGCTATCTATTTTCCCAGAATTCAGGTTTACGATCCGATAACCAAAGAAAACATTTACGTTTCTCCCAGCGGTCACATTGCTGGAGTTTATGCTCGTGTTGACACTGAGCGTGGGGTGCATAAAGCGCCTGCTAACGAAGTCATTCGTGGTGCTCTTGAACTTGAGGTGAATGTGACCAAGGCGGATCAGGCAGGATTGAATCCAGAAGGAATCAATGTGATTCGCAAATTCAACGGCAACAACAATATTCTGATCTGGGGTGCCCGTACTCTAGCAAGTGGGGAAGACCCAGAGTGGACATACATCAATGTCCGTCGTCTATTCCTTTTCCTGCGCGAATCGATTGACGAAGGTACTCAGTGGGCAGTCTTTGAGCCTAACGACTATATACTGTGGGCTAAAATTCGACTCAATGTTTCGGCTTTTCTCACTAATGTTTGGCGAGATGGTGCTTTATTTGGCAACAAACCACAAGAAGCTTTTTATGTCAAGTGTGACGAAGAAACCAATCCACCGGAAGTTAGAGATTTGGGTCAAGTGATCGCAGAGATTGGTGTAGCAGTTGTCAAACCCGCAGAGTTTGTCATCTTCCGCATTAGTCAGTGGGCAGGGCCAAAAGGACCACAAGCTAATCAGACTACAACACAAGCTAATCAATAGTTGGTTTTTTGCCAGTATGAAGCACCGAGCAATCGCGTAGCGTGTCCGTAAGCACATACGAGTCGCCCAAATCATGAAAGCCATGTATCAAACCCCAGGAGTCTATAAGAAGTATATAATCTCAGAGTCACAGGTTAACCTTCGTACAGGTGTACCTGCATTTCTGGGACTCTGTAAAAATACTGACATTGCTGTTAATCAGCCCCAGCCATTGACGCTGTGGGCACAATTCGAGCAGTTGTTTGGGGAACCTTTGCTCAATAGTTACTTGGCTTATGCCGTGCAGGGCTTTTTCCAGAATGGGGGTAGTTTGTGTTATGTAGTACGCCTAAGAGATGCTAATCTCAAAGCATTCTCTGAAGGACTGGCTGCACTGGCAAAACTAGATACCATTGACTTGGTATGTGCGCCTGACATCATGCGATCGCCTCCGGAAAAAACTGACCCTGAAGAGGTACAGCTGATGCAGTCTGCTGTATTGGATCATTGCAGTCGTTTAGGCGATCGCTTTGCGATTCTAGACTCCCTACCTAGAGCTAACCTGGAACAAGTTCAGGCGCAAAGGCAAAGATTAACACAGAGCTATGGCGCTTTATACTATCCTTGGATTCGCATCGCAGAGGGCCCAGAACAGAGCAGTTATTTCGTTCCCCCCTGCGGTCATATCGCCGGTGTGTACGCCCGTAGCGATCGGCGTATTGGCGTTCACAAAGCACCTGCTAACGAAATTTTGCAGGGTGTAGTTGACTTAGAAGTTAATCTCACCAATGCCCAACAAGATGAACTCAACCCGCAAAGTATTAACTGCCTGCGGTCATTTCCTGGACGCGGTATTCGAGTCTGGGGGGCGAGGACACTCAGTCTTGAGCAAGACCAAGACTGGCTCTATATCAACGTGCGGCGGCTGTTCTTAACAGTCAAACGATTGATCGAGCTGAAAATGACAAACATGGTCTTTGAACCAAACAGTAACAGACTATGGGCAATTATTGAACGCGAATTAACTGTTTTTTTCAATGATTTGTTTCAACAAGGGGCGCTCAATGGTCGTTCACCCACAGAAGCCTTTTACGTCAAATGCGACGAAGAAAATAACCCCCCTGAGGTAAGAAATATTGGGCAAGTAGCGATCGATATTGGTCTTGCTCCCACCGTTCCTGGTGAATTTATCGTAGTTCGGATCATTCAAGATGCTGAAGGCATCATTTCGACAAGTCCTAATTAAGGCATTGAAGAAGAATTCTCCAACTCAGAATCACTCTTCGTGGGGGATTCAAACCCGCCACCTAGAAGCACCACCAAATCTCTGATTTGGTGAGGGACTTAAACCCAAACATTCATCACCAGTCGCACTCAGGTAAATTCTGAATTCTGGCTCCTGACTCTTGAATTCTTTTTTGTTAAGTTCTTTGGTTTTCATGTCAACCTATTTTATTAGAGAGTTTTGATTATGGCAGAGCGCAATAATCCACCACGCAAAGATCCATATAATGCTTATAACTTTATAGTGGAAATCCAAGGTATCACAAGTGCTGGCTTTAGAGAGTGTACGGGGTTAGATTCTGCCCAAGACCCAATTGAATATCGTGAAGGCAACGAAGCATTCTTAACAGTCCGCAAGTTACCCGGTTTAGTGAAATATTCTAATGTCTCCCTCAAGTGGGGTTTAACTGACGATCATGCCCTTTGGGACTGGCGAACCAGCGCAGTAGAGGGCAACTTACAGCGCAAAGAAGTCTCAATTTACCTTGTGGACGATCAAGGTAATCGCAAAATGCACTGGATTTTAAGCAATGCTTGGCCTACTAAATGGACAGGTGCTAGCTTTAACGCTACAGCCAACGAAGTCGCTATCGAAACTTTAGAAATAGCTCATGAAGGCGTGCGTTTAGATGCAAACGTGGCTGCGGCTGGAGGCGGTAGAAGGTAATGCTGCAAACAGAGTTTCCTTTTACTTTAGTTCGTGGTTATGTGGATTCGGATGGCAATCTTCACCGAGAAGGTATAATGCGTTTAGCTACAGCCTTTGACGAGATTGCACCCATGAAAGACCCCCGCGTGCAGAATAACCCAGGCTATTTAGTCATCATCCTTTTATCTAGAGTAATTAGCCGCTTGGGTTCTTTAGAGTCAATCAATCCGAAAGTTATTGAAGGGCTGTTTGCGGCTGACATGGCTTTTCTACAAGACTTTTACCGTCGCATTAACGAAGATGGCACAGGCAATATAAATACTGTCTGTCCTCAGTGCGGACATAAGCATGAAGTGGAGGTTGGCAGCCTGGGGGAAGTATAGTCAGCTACCCTTTAGACAAACTGTATGAAGAGGTAGCTTTTATTGCATATCATTTTCCCTGGTCATATAGCGACATTATGCAGATGGAACATCGCGATCGCCAAATGTGGTGTGAGGAAATATCCAAGATCAATCGCAAGTTGAATAATAATGCAAACGACCAGTAAGGGTTGGAGAAGAGGGAAAAAATTATGAGTCCCTATGCAGCTTTCAACTTTTTAGTTGAAATCCAGAGTTTAGTCGTTGGAGGCTTTTCTGAAGTTTCAGGTTTGCAAGCAGAAACAGAAACAGAAGACTATCAGGAAGGAGGCCGGAATAATTTTGTACATCGGCTGCCAAAGGCGACAAAATTTCCCAATCTTGTCCTCAAGCGGGGTATTACCGACTCATCTGCGCTTTGGGAATGGCATCAAAATGTCATTAATGGGGATATTAAGCGACAAAACGGTTCTGTAGTTCTCTTAGACAATCTTTCTGTTGAAAAGTGGCGTTGGAATTTTGTTGCTGCTTATCCAGTTAAATGGGTTGGTCCTGATTTGAAAGCAGATGGTAATACTGTTGCCTTAGAGACATTAGAGCTTGCTCACAATGGTTTCTGGAAAACTTAGGCTTGAATTAGTTTGTCATGAGATGCGCTCAACTATTTATTCCAATAGCAAGTGGGAGATTAGAGAAGCAAATTTTAGAATTGCGCTGCTTTGGGCTGGCTGATTTCAGCAAACACATTGCTGATAAATATAGTGGTGCAGAACTGGGAAAATTTAAGTTTCCGACTCTGACTCTACTTCAAAGAGTTAGCAGTCTCTTGAATGTATTTAATACAACTCAGATTTTCCCAAATCAAGTCATTTCTCCACCACCTTCAACAACCAAACGGAATTTGAATTTGAACATACTTATATTTTTAAATACAGTTGTTCAAAGATTTGTGGAAGTAAAGAGCAAACCTCAAAATTTGCACTCAACCAGATTTACTTTCTCGAATAACAGCACAATTTCTATTACCAGAACCTCGTCTCAACTCGATCCGCGAGTATACATTGGGGGCAAATCTCAGATTTCCCAGTCGGGCGGGTGGACTTTCTCGCAAAGTAGCACAATTCTGATTAGCAAAACATCACTACCCCAGTTAAATCAACTAGAAAACATGGAAGTGAGGCAAAAACAGCAGACTAGTCAAGCTGTTTTGTCATTCCAGAATAAATCTGATGCGTTCGCTGTTGAGTCACCAAGCTCGTTTAGTTTACAACAGTCTGAAAATAATACTCGCCCAACTCAGAATTTACAGTTAGAAGAATCTGCCTCGCCAGCCCAGATTTTCATCTGGCGATCGCCAAGTCCTACGTTACTGACTGAGAATCAAAAACCTCTGTTGGTTCATTTACCAAATATGAATCAGATAACATCAACGGTTGAGGGAACTTCTCAGTTTATTCAAAGACTACAGAGCATTGAAACCCAAACTATCTTACAGTTTAGAAAAGTTGCTACTAATTCTAGCCTATTCTACAATGCGTTAACCCCAAGCATTACTAGAGGAAATATAGCTGCGTCATTGATATCTCATTCAGCAAATATCAATTACCAGACACAGCAGAATACAAGCTTATTCAACAATATATTGATGCAAAAAGTTGCATCAAGGGAGAGCAAATCTCAGATTTATCAATTGGGTGAGTGGACTTTCTCGCAAAGTAGCACAATTCTAATTAGCAAAACATCACTACCCCAGTTAAATCAACTAGAAAACATGGGAATGAGGCAAAAACAGCAGACTAGTCAAGCTGTTTTGCTATTCCAGAATAAATCTAATGCGTTCGCTGTTGAGTCATCAGGCTCGTTTAGTTTACAACAGTCTGAAAGTAATACTCTGCCAACCCAAAATTTACAGTTAGAAAAATCTGCCTCGCCAGCCCAGATTTTAGTCTCGCGATCGCCAAGTCCTACGCTTCTGACTGAAAATCAAAAACCTCTATTGATTCATTTAGCAAATACGAATCAGATAACATCAACGGTTAAGGGAACTTCTCAGTTTATTCAAAGACTACAGAGCATCGAAACTCAAACTAGTTTGCAGTATAAAAAAGTTGCTACTAATTCTACTAATTCTGAGGATAACTTAAGTTTAGCACCGCATTATATACGCACAAGAAGATTGAGTAAGTATTTACAAAGTTCTGAAAATCTTCTCCACCAGCAGGTTGATAATAATACTAATAAAAACCAGCTAAAGCTAAATTCCTCCCCTAATACTCTAACGATGGAATTTGTTCAGCCAAAAGCAAACATTTTTCCCGTTCCAAATAATCAAGAAAATCAACTTGAAAACCATCAAGATAAAAAAGTAAAGGTAAAAAATGACTTAATTAAACAGATGCAAACTGATACACCAACAATAAATGTTAACCACATTGCAGAACAAGTATATCAGTTGATTGAAAAAAAAATCAAAATAGAGCGACAAAGAAGAGGAATGCTGTAATCAGAGGAAATTAAAAATGGCTTTAGAAAAAGCTTATATCACCCCAATAAATGGGAGTAGAAAAGGAGAAAATATTGCGGTTTTATTTAACCCTACAGAGTATTCAACTGAAGTAAGTAATCAGTTTCAACGTACAGCAATACCAGGAACATCAACACCAGTTACTCAGTTTGTTAGTGGTAATACTGAAACTCTCACAATGGATTTATTTTTCGATTCCTATGAAACAAGACAAGATGTTAGAATATACACTAATAATATTACAACATTGTTAGATATAGACCCGGTTCTTCATGCTCCACCAGTTTGCGAATTTCATTGGGCATCCCTAAATTTTAAAGCAACTATAGAACAAGTAACACATAAGTTTACGCTATTTTTAGAGTCAGGATCTCCAGTCAGAGCGACTCTCAGTGTTACTTTTAAAGAATATAGAACTTTGAGCGAGCAGATACAAGATGTGCGTAAAGAATCTAGCGATCGCACAAAACGAATAACTGTAAAACAAAGCGATTATCTTTGGTCTATTGCAAATCAAGAATACGAAAACTCAGGTTTATGGCGTCCCATTGCTAAAGCTAACAAAATTAGCAATCCGAGAATTCTAGCTATTGGTACAGAGCTTGTTGTTCCAGTTTTAAAATAATGTTATGGATATTATTGCATTAGAGGCAAAATACGAAAATTTATATGCTCCTGTCTTTCAAATTCTGGTCGATCGCAGTGATATTATGACACGTGGTGAAGATAAGACAAAGGAAAGTATAGAAATTTCTAGCGTTACCATTGATAATACATTGGATGGTGCAGATACTTTTTCATTTATCGTTAATAATGCTTTTGATATTGAAAAGGGAGAACTGCGATCGTTTATTAATCAAGTCCTCGTTTTTGATGCAGAAGTTGAGATCAGATTGGGATATGGTAGCCAACTTAAAACTCTGATGTTTGGTATATTAACATCAGTTAAGGTGTCTTTTCCTTCTGGTGGCACTCCTCAAGTAGAAGTAGGTGGTTTCGATATTTCTTATCGAATGATGAAAGAAAAGAAACCGCGCTCTTGGAATGATAAAAAAGATAGTGAAGTAGTAAATTTGATTGCTAAGGAATACCAACTAGAAACTTTACCCAATGAGAATGACCCATTTCCTAACAAAAAAAGTATAGAAGAAACTGAACAAATATATCCACAAATTGTTAAGCAAGAGAAAGAAAGTGATTTTGAATTTTTAAAGCGATTAGCTGAAAGAAATTACTACGAACTATTTGTTTTTAGAAATACTCTTTATTTCCGAAAGCCTGCTCGTGAATCATCTTCAATTGTTACGTTAGAATGGAATAAAAGCTTAGTCAGTTTTTCTCCTGAATTTGATATTGCTGAACGAGTTTATAAAGTAGATGTTTTAGGACAAGATACCACTCGGCAAAAAGTAAATATTGTTGCCACTGCAACAATAGAAAATGATGAAATATCCCGGATATTAGTGAGAGAAGTTTTGGGACGTATACTAGGAGTAAACGTAACAAATCAACTTATTTCTGAACAAGTAAAACAACCTGTAATATCTGAAGAACACGCTAAAGGTATGGCAAAAGCTATTTTACTTAAGAAGCATGAAGATGTATTTAAAGGTAGTGGAGAATCAATTGGTATCCCTGACATATTAGCAGGTACAAACATTGAGCTTAAAGGATTAGGTAGTAAATTCAGTCAGAAATATTACCTTAAGCAAACAAATCATAGTATTAGTAATTCAGGCTATAAAACGACTTTTAATGTCAACAGAGTACCTAATGAAAAAGAAATCGAACTTCAATCAAAAACTACAAAATTATCATGAATAATTTATATAATTACTCACTTCAAACTGAAGACAAAGATAATGGCGCACTAATTAAAGGTGTAACCCTCGCAACTGTAACTAATATATCAGAGCTAGCCAAGGGCAGAGTAAAAGTAAAATTTCAATGGAGAAAATATGAGCAAACAAATGATGAAATATGGGCACGGATAATTACAAGTGACAAAAACACTTCTCCCCCGATAGAAGTTCACGATGTAGTTTTAGTTGCCTTTGAACAAGGTGTTTTTGAATATCCATTTATTATTGGTTTTGTTTGGCCTCACCTAAAAGATACAGAAAGTTGAAATTTGAGATTTTTGATTGAGGTAGCAATGGCGAAAGAGTTTTTAGGTATAGGTTGGAAATTTCCAGTTAATGTAGATACCCCAAATGGCAAAATATCAATGTCTGAGTATGAAAAAGACATTCAAGAAGCAATTTGGATAATTCTGGCTACTGCAAAAGGGGAAAGAATCATGCAACCCGATTTTGGTTGTGGTATCCATAATTTTGTGTTTGCAACTTTGAGTATGGCAACTTTAGAACTTATAAAATTACGTGTAAGTGAAGGCTTAACCCATTGGGAACCCAGAATTGACGTGAATCAGATTAAGGTTTCATTAGACAAAAGTGAAACTGGGAAAATCTGGATTGACATTAATTATCACGTTCGCAAAACAAATACTGAATTTAACTTAGTTTATCCGTTTTATCTCCAAGCAGGATGAATTGTAAGTTGTTAATAGGCGCTTTAGTGTCTTAACAAACTAATTTTCATAGGTAAGAAAATGTCAGCATCGCCAAAAATTGACAATAGAAATTTTGAAACTATTCTCCAAGAAATTCGGAAGTTAATACCTTTTTATATTCCAGAATGGATAGTCTCTGATCGCAAAGATTCAGGTTCAGCACTACTTAAAATTTTTGCTCATATGTTTACAGGTACGCTTCACCAACTCAACTTAGTACCTGAGAAAAATTTCATTGCTTTTCTGGATATGCTTGGTGTCAAACTATTACCAGCTTCACAATCTCGCGCACCTGTAACGTTTAAGCTGAGTGATGGTGCGAGGACAACAGTCTTAATTCCGGCTAAGACTCAAATGACTGCTCAAGCAGTGGGAGGAGGTGACTCTATCGTTTTTGAGACTGAAAGGAATATTGTAGCTACTCCAACTAAGCTAGTTGATGTCTATAGTGTTAATAACAAAGAGGATGAGATTTTCCTTGCGCCTCCAGATTTTTTAGCAGTAGAAAAACGTACTCCCTTTTCTGCTAGGTTAGTCGAGGATGCACAGCTAAAAGATACAAACTTATTTTTAGACCATACATCAGAGTTAAAGGTCGCAGATATACTCAAAATCGGAGAAACTAATACATTATCCAGTATTGAATATGTAAAAGTAGATAAAATTTCAGATGAGAAAGTTACTATTAAAAATAAGCTTAGCGCTAAGTATTACACAGACACTTTAGTAGAAAAAGTTTTAACTTTTGAACTATTTGCAGGTATGAATACACAAGAACATATCCTGTATTTAGGACATCAAGAAATTTTTAATATTACAGCTAGTGTTCGGATAACATTAGAAATAACAGGTTTACAAATAAAACTTTTAGATTCTAATTCTAATTTAGTTCAATGGCAGTATTGGGGAGGCCAAGAAAATAAACCATTTGAATGGCATGAATTTGATAGTTGTACCTTTGAATCTGGCAAGCTAATTTTAGATAAAAAGAATAATGATGAAATTACTGAGATAGAAATTAACAGTATTAAAAGCCGCTGGATTCGTTGTATTACTGTTAATAAATTACCAGAACAAAATTTACCAATAATCAAAGATATCAAAGTAACATCTATATCCTTGCCAGAAGGTGAGACAACTACAGGATTATCTCCTGATACGACGGCTCCCGCAGCTAGTTTTTTAGACTATTGTCTGATTCTTAATAATTTACAATATCAGGATAAAACTGAAGAAAGTAAAACTAGTAAAGATTTTCAGCCCTTCCAACCTCTAATTGATGATGAACATCAAGCTCTTTATTTAGGCTTTGATGCGCCTCCTGTAAAAGGCCCAATTAGTATTTTCTTTTCACTAGAAATACAGGCTTATATTGAGACAAATATGCCCCGCATAAATTGGGAATATTACAGACGGCAAAACGGTAAGGGCGAGTGGGCTAGGCTAGATGTTGTAGATGAAACTAATAACTTGACTCAAAGTGGAATAGTTGAGTTTGTAGGAGTGTATGATTTTGCTCAGACTCTACGCTTTGGTAAATCACTTTATTGGATTCGGGCTGTTGATATCAACGATAAATTCAAGTCGCTGGAGAAAATAGTTGCTAAAGATAATCAGCTAAAAGGCTTTGCTCCTGCTCCTCAAATCAAAGGAATTTATTTAAATACAACATGGGCATCTCAAACACAGAGTATTAACAATGAAATTCTTGGTTCTAGCGATGGCAGAGCCGAGCAAACTTTCAAGTTATTTAAATTTCCTGTGATTGCAGAGGAAATTTGGGTAGATGAGTTGAGTGCTTTATCTGCGGATGAAAGAAAAGAACTGTTGGGTAAACCCTATGTTAAAGAAGTGAAGGATGGTAAAGACAATACCATAGGATTTTGGATTAAATGGCAGCCACAAGAAGAACTGTTAGAATCCACTTCTGTTGACCGACATTATGAAATTGATCGGACTTTTGGGGTGATTAAGTTTGGCAACGGTACAGAAGGAGCAATCCCACCAATAGGAGCAGATAATATTATAGCTAATTATCAATTTGGTGGTGGAGAACGAGGTAATGTTGACAGCTTTGCAATCAATAGTTTAACAAGTTCTATTGCTTACATCGATACCGTTACTAACCCAGAACCTGCTGAAGGTGGTTCAGATACCGAATTATTAGAAAAGGCTCTAGAGCGTGGTTCATATATTTTGAAACATCGCAACCGCGCCGTAGCAAAAGAAGATTTTGAACAACTAACCTATCAAGCTTCTGGCAGCATTGCGCGAGTCAAGTGCTTGCCTAATTTTAATGATGAAAAAAAGAGTCAAGTCGGTTGGGTGAGTGTGATTGTTATCCCCAACAGCAGCAAAGCAGAACCGCAACCATCATTACAGCTAAGACAAACAGTGGAGAAATACCTACAGAACCACGCTGCAAATGTTGTCATTTCACCCAAACATCTTTATGTCTGCGGTCCGACTTACTTCAAGATTAATATTCAAGCAACGCTATTTGCAGCTGAAGTTGATGTAGTACCTTTTGTAGAGCAGATGGCAATGCAAAAGCTCAATGCATTTCTGCATCCTTTAACTGGTGGGGACTCTGGTCAAGGTTGGGAATTTGAACGCCTACCTTGTTTGTCTGATTTTTATGCTTTGTTGGGTTCCATCCCTGACTTAGACCGTGTTGATTCTTTATCTATGACTGTTAGAGATACAGACACTGACCGTATTTGGCAGATAACGCCTGATAGTCCGATCGCTAACAATAAAATTTCCTATGCATTTGCATTAGTTTGTAACGGCAAACATCAAATTGATGTTAAAGCCAACATCAATTCAAAATTTATTGTTGGTTAACAAACAGTCAGGAAGCAGTAAAAATGACACTACCTTTACCCCGATTAGATGATAAAACTTTTGCCCAGTTGATGGAGGATGCGCGGAAATTAATTCCTCGCTACGCTCCTGAATGGACGGATCATAATACTCATGACCCCGGCATTACTTTTCTGGAATTGTTTGCTTGGCTGACTGAACTCCAGCGTTATTATCTAGATCAAGTTAGGGATGAGAATTATCTTAAATTTCTGAAACTTGTTGGCATTCGACTCAAAGATATTGCCTCAGCGACGACTGATGTGAAATTTTCGTTTACCGATAGACGGGAACTTGTACCAATTCTAATTCCCCAAAGAACAAAGTTAACTACTAACGAACAGGTCATATTTGAGACTGATACCTCCTTGCTAATGGTTCCAGATAGTCTACAAAAGGTGATTAGTTCTTGTAAATCAGGACGGCAGGACAATAGGCAGGCAAGTGACCAACTAGGACTTTCGTTTTATGCTTTTGGTGAAAATGCTGAAGCTGGTAGTTGTCTTTATCTTGGTTTCAAATTATATGTATTCGACTGGGATAATGTTTGTAGTATAGGTTTTAACATAGATAGCGAAAGACTCAAGCAGTTTTTAGAGATATATCTGGGATTTAATTGGGTTAAAAATATAGATAATGAAGCTATTTATAAAAATGATGCTGGAACCCAAATTATTCTTAATTATGGCGAGCAACGGCTCACTTTAGAACTAGATGAAATTAACAATCAGGTGAAGCTTACTTTTAATGAAGCTGTTATAGATGAGATTTATTTGATTGTCGTTAACGAAAATAATCGCAGGCGTATATATGGTCAACCTTTTCCTATAGATAAATCTATTGCTCTAACCTTTAACCTCTTTGAAGATTATCCTGTTAAACGAGGTGAATATGCAGAAGAAGAACTTGTAAAAATTATTCCCTCAGCTACTCTTGCTTGGGAATATTGGGGTAGCGATCGCCTCTGGAAAAAACTTGATGTAAATTGTGATGAAACTCTGAATTTATCCCAGAGTGGTCGGCTATGGTTTACAGTACCACAAGATTTATCTGTGCGTAATCTTTTTCCTTTTACAGAACAACTTTTCTGGTTGCGAGCAGTTGTTAAAGAAGCTGGGTATGAACTACCACCCAAGATAAATAACATCTTATTAAATACTATTTCAGCTACTGAAAAAGATACATTGAGCGAAGTCACAATTCACTCTAGCCATCATCAACACGTTCAATCATTTCCAGCTTCATATCTGGCGCTGATAGGTGAAAATATCATTCAAGTCAAACAATTTGCTTTAACGCTGACGTTATTGTTTTTTAACTCACGTTTAGAACTTTTACAGACAATTTTCTGGTTAGCAGTTGTTTTATCTTACGAATCCGAGATGCAACATGGATACTGGAAAGATTGGCAAAATTATCGGTTAGAAAAAAATCATGTTACAGGAACAATAACAGTGACTTTTCGACGGAAAATTCCACCTAAAGGGAAGAATAATATTAGACTTATTTCTTATTTAGAAGAATTCGATGAACAACGCTTCCTTGGTAGAAGCAATGGATTGCCCAGTCAAAGTTTCTCACTCAAGCATTTTGTTATAGTTTCAGAAAGTTTGAAAATTCAAATTAAACAGCAAATTGAAAAAGATTACCTCTGGAAGGATTGGATTCAAGTTAAGGACTTTGATGCTTCTGATCCAGAAGACCCACATTATGTATTAGATGCTGAAAACGGTAAAATTTATTTTGGTGATGGTATTAATGGCGATATACCCCCGGTTTTAGATGATGAATATAGTATCTGTGTAGTTTCTTGCCAAACAAGTGATGGAGAAAAAGGTAATGTCGAAGCTAAAACAATTAATCAAATTTTTAATCCTGTTTCTACTTTAGTAAATACAGAATTTATCTGTCCTACCAAATTAACAGTAGAAAACCAAAGAGCTGCCTCTGGGGGTGCGCCGTTAGAAACACTAGAAAAAGCCAAACTACGTGCGAGGAAAAGCTTAAAGCAAATAAATAAAGCTGTTACTTCTGAAGATTTCGAGTTATTGGCTCTTTCAACTCCCGGACTTCGCATAGCTAGAATTAAAGCGATCGCTCCTCCAGCAACGGAGGCCAAAAATTTAGTCAAAGTAGTTGTTGTACCTTATAGCGAGACTCCCATACCTGCAAAACCGAGTTCAGGATTTTTGCAAAATGTTTATCAACATTTAGAACCACACAGGTTAATTACCACTAAATTGGAAGTTATTCCTCCAAGTTATGTTGAAGTCAAAGTGAAGGCTTTATTGCGAATTCGTTCGGGATTTAATCCAGATGAAGTTTGTCAACAAGTCAATCAATCTCTGATTGAGCGATTTTTACATCCCTTGCATGGAGGATTTAATAGTAAAGGTTGGCAGTTTGGACGCGCCGTATATAAATCGGAAGTTTATAAAGCTATTGAAGATTTTAATAAAGGTGTAGATTGTGTAAAAACTTTAGACTTATCTTTTCAAACTACAGATAAAGATACGGATGTAACATTAGATCGACAAGGGAATATTCATATTTCCGTACACACTTTAATTTATTCAAAAAAACACGAAATTTCTTATGAAAACCAATAACTTATAAAAATCACTATGAATGAGAAAGAATTTCAATTTTTAGTGCTAAATACCAAAGCCGATTGGCAAAAATGCCAACCAGATAATTTGCAAATTTCCGAAGAGGGACTGCGGCTAAAAACTGGTTATGAATTCGTCTTTGACCAACAGATTCTTAGTCAACAATCTTTCAGCAATTTGGAAACGGCTGATTTGGCAGTCGATGATTTTGGACAACTATATTTACTAGATACAAAACAGCAGAGTATTTGGCTTTTTTATCCAGTACAAAATAACTTACAACTAGTTGCATCTTTGGCAGCTTTATTAGATTTACCTACGAAGATTGCCTTTAGTAATTCCACAATTTACGTAATAGATGAATCTCAGGTTGCAGAGAACACAATTCAATCTTGCATTTACGCATTTTCTCGATTTAATTGGCAGATTAGATGGGTGGTAGAACTTCCAGAAGGTGTGAAAGTTATCGATTTAGCAACTGATACGAAAGATGGGACATTGTATGCTCTTTTGGATCGTGGTGGACAGGTTGTTGCTAAATATGCTCCTTCAGGACAATGCATAGAAACAACAAGATTTGCCAGAGGTAACATTATCAAACCAACTGCGATCGCATTGGCTGAAAATGGTACTGTCTATGTCCTTGATTGTTTAAAAGATTACGAAAAAGTAGTAAGATTTGATGTTGATGCCAACTCTCATAGTACCTGGATTAATTTTCGCAGCTTGCGCCAGCAGGGCTTGGTTCCAGAAGAAATTGAACCTTCAGGACTAGCTGTTGACAGCTTGGGAAACGTATACGTAGGCGATAAGCGATCGCTTCCTCAAGGTGAAGAAGAAGACAGATTCATTTTTCGCTGTTCCCCATCGGGAGAAACTGTAGAACCTGTTTTCGCTTACCGGGGGGCTGTCAGCAAAATGATTTATAACCGTACTGACAAACTTTTTATTTTCAATTCTGAAAAAAAAGTAGTCAGCGTTTTGCGGCAGCAGCAGCAATTTCTACGACAGCAGCAAGAATTACCTTCGGGTTCCTTTAAAACAGTCTTTGATAGTACTATCCCCGGTCAACAATGGCACAAACTGATTTTAGAACGGGAAATTCCACATAACACACAAATAAAAGTTTATTACTCAGTTACAGACAATCAGTGGCAGCCAGAAGCATATTTTGCACCTTTGATTAATCCTGAAGATGCCTTAATTATAGGCGATGAAGAGATTCCTAGACCTCAAGGGCGATATCTACATTTAAAAGTAGAACTCATTGGTACTGAATATGAAACACCGCTTTTAAAAAGTATCCGAGTAGATTTTCCACGACTGTCCTATCTACGTTACTTACCAGCTATTTATCAAGAGGACGAAAATAGCCGCGATTTTCTTGAACGTTTTCTCTCACTCTTTGAAACCTTCTTAGGAAACTTAGAAGGACAGATAGACCATATTTTTCGTTACTTCGACGCGGACGTTGTAAGTGGGGACTTCTTACCTTGGCTATCTACCTGGCTGGCGATCGCTATTGATGACAATTGGACAAAAGAGCAATTACGCAACTTGATGAAAAAAGCACCGCAACTTTATCAGCTGCGTGGGACAAGAGAAGGAATTGCAGCAACGGTTGAGTTATTCACAGGCGATCGCCCATTGATTTATGAGTATTTTCAAGTAGAAGACAATAGTACAAATAATCAAACAGCTGAAATTCTACAGCAACTGAAAAAAAAATACTTTAATGACAACGAACTATTTCGTTTTTGGGTTTTACTCAGTCCTTTTCAAATCGATAACGAAATAGAGTTACAAAGCATTCAACGTCTCATTGATGCAGATAAACCTGCTCATACAGAAGCTTCTATAAAAGTATTACAACCTTGGATAGCTTTAGATAATGAGTCCTACTTGGGATTCAATAGCTGTATCTTTGAACCTTCTTTAAGCTTGGATATGGGATTTGCTATTTCACATGAAAATGTTTTAAATGATTCTGAAGAATTTGGACAAATAGAAAGGCGATCGCGATTAGGTTTAGACACTAAAGTAAACTGATTAAATTTCTATAAAACTACAAAGGAGTTTACAAGTATGGCTACTAATAATGGATTGGCAAACAAAAATAACTCGTTAGTTTCTTTTGAACGCAATAGTTATTTTTATGGAAAATTGCTTACTGTTCGTGATTTTGAACTTGAACAGCAATATGGAATTGAAAAAAACCATCTCTTCAATCGCCTTGTTTTGGGTAAGGGTATAGTCTCCGGCTTAGAAGTTGGTAAAAATCTCACAATTGAAAAGGATAATCAACAAGATAAAATCTTGTTAAAGGTTCAAGTATCCCAAGGAGTAGCCTTAGATTCTTTTGGCAGAGAAATTGTTGTTAGCCAGAATATATCTGAAACTTTGTCAGTCAATTCAAGAGGTAAAAACTACATTTATATCCAATATAAAGAGCAGCCCACAGAACGTGTTTCTCATGCAGAAAATGGTTACGCAAGGGTTAAAGAAACTTATACAATTTTTACTAGTGCAGAAGTTCCATCTGCACAAATTAAAGGTAAAATTTATGTAGAAACTGATACCGACTCGGAATTTGTTTTAGGTGTAAAAGTTGAAGCGATAGAACCACAAACTCAAATCGTCAAAGCAACTACATTTACTGATGCAGATGGTAATTACACACTTATAGTTCCTAATGGAACTTATCAAATTAAAGCTTCGGCGAGTGGTTTTGAAACACAAACTTCACCAGCAATTACCGTTTCTTTAGCTCAACAAAATGAATCAGCCAAAACTGTAGATTTAACACTGATTCCAGACTCATCTGAAACAGTGTCGCTTCCTGTTCAAGATATAGTTCAGCAATACTATAACGACTATTTACGCACTTATTCTGAACCCAATCAAGATACTAAAGTACTACTTGCTGTGGTGAATATTCCAACGGATAATGCACCACCAACACTCGATCAACAAGAAACTGCGAAGTATCGCCAAATTGTCTACAGTAATACTATGCTGTATGACCTCATAAGTAAAATCAATACAACAAATATCACTCCAGGAGATACTGTAGGCAGCGTCCAGCAACTATCACTTCCAGGAAGTTCTCCACAATTTGCTCGTGCAGATCATGCTCATAACTTAGCAGATGATGTTGTAATAGCTAGCAAAATTAATCCAAAAACTTTCACTTCATCAGATAAAAGTATTAGTATTGCCAAAACTCAGGATAAACAATCATTTGATTTAAAAGTTGCTTCTTCAGTAAAACTTCCTGTTCCAGGAGAAACTGCAACCAGCATCCAACCAAAATCAAATCCTGGAACTTCTCCACAATTTGCTCGTGCAGATCATGTTCATAATTTACAAATCAATCAAATCGGTCCTGATGTCAACGGAAATCTGATTTTGACACCAGGAGATAATATAAATCTCGTTCCAGGACAAAAGTCTAACGAACTAGTCATTTCAGCTACAGGAGATACTGTATCAACGATTACGACAGGGACACAAGAACTCGCATTTGAAACAGATGAAACTTTGCCCAAAGGCAGTTTAGTACCTGTCAGTGTTACGGTGCCTTCTTTGCAAGAAGGACAACCTTTTTCAGTCATACTTGCTCCCATATTACCAGCAGATATTCCTCCGATTACCCGTCCACCTTTGGGACAAACTCAGGGACAATCAGGTATACACTTCGTCTTTGGCTCTAATATTCAACTACCACGTATGTATGTAGCCTATGTACCACTACCCTATAACAAAACTTTTGAAATTCATGGTTTTGATGCTAACCTCGTTGATAAAGAGCAAAAAGTCAAAGTTGTTTACTGGGTAATTCCTGGTTCTGCAACTGTAGAGGAAAATCAACCCTCAACTTCCATCAAAGACCAAGCTTTAGAATTAATCAAGAATAATGCTGATGGTATGACCATTACAGGGTTAATGCGAGAATTGGGAGTAGCACGGTCTGAATTGGAAAATGAACTTACACAACTGGTTGAAGCAGGTGAAATCCAGCGTGTAAATAATAGATTCCGGATTTCAGAAACTTGAAAAAAAAATTGGAAATATAGAGAGAAGGTACTCTATAGGACTCATATTTGATTTTTGAAATATACGTAGTGGCATGGCAAGGCTAAAATGTTGCATTAAAAATCTCTGAAAAATTGAAGTTTAGACACATAATCGAATTTTTCTATTGCACTACTTTAGCCTTGACACGCCAGTAGTGGCATGGCAAGGCTAAAATAGTGCAATAAAGTTGGTACAAAATGGGGTAAGCTAATGGGGAAAGGTCGTAGAGATAAAGTGTTACTGAATACCGAACAGAGGCAAAAACTAGAATCTCTGAGTCGCAATGGATAT
>NZ_JAVRBR020000088.1:0-31696 GCF_034531165.2 Dendronalium sp. ChiSLP03b
AGATTCTGAAACTTTGATTGAGTCAAGCTTTGAGCCTTTATTTTCTAACAGTAACTAAAATTTATAGCCAAAACTTAGAAATTAAAGCCTCGAAAGGCTTTCAGCGATTGGGTTCTCCCAAAGTGATAAAAGAGGGTTAGATAACCCTAAAACTATTTGCGGTGACCCATTGCTACCTGGGTTTGTTTTAGATTTAAGTCAGATTTGGTAGGGAATGAATAAAAATGTACATGATAACTTAAAATTATTTCCAAATAATTACAGCAGTTTAAGCACACTATGCAACCCATAATAAATATTTTAGCTGATATCCAAAAAGCTATCAGTAATAGTAATAATGCAATTGTTAAGGCAACAGTACAGCAAAATCTAATTCAAGACCAATATACCAAAGCTAAGGCAGAATCTAAATCTGCACATGAAGATGCCTTAAAGGCCGCTTTTGAAAATGACCAGTACTCAGCAATGCAGGCTTTATTTCAGGAGGTAGTTCAAGAAAAATTTTCCAATTTACTCCAGTCTCAAATCAATCAACAAGTTGGAGTTCTTGAACTTTTAAATAATAACCTAGCAGTTTTGAATGAAATAAAGTTTAAATTGGAAAAATGCCTTGAATACAAAACAATTCAAGATGAAAATATCCAATCCTTAACTTCATCATCATTTAGTGAAAACAGTTGCCATAATTTAGAAGATCAAGAGATATTACCTGAAAATTTTATTGTTAAAAGACTAAAAAAAGTAATTTCGGAACAACAATCGATAGAAGTAGAAAATATAAGTCTAGATCGCTCTCTTGTACTAGGAGAATATTTTAGATTTTTTTTATCATCATCAAATAACTATGATCTTCCACCCAATGATTTAGGTTTGGATAACATAGATGGAATAGAATTATTAATAGCTATCGAAGAAGAGTTTGAGATCGAAATTTCTGATGCAGAAGCCGAAACCATACGGACAGTTCAAGAACTTGTTAAGTTCATTTCATTCAAACTAAATCAAACACAGACATTATAGGTTGGGTTTCGCTTTATCTTCCGGGTAGGAAGGGAGTGATTCTCCGTTTTGACCAAAGCCAAAATGAATCATAAACCATTAAAATAAGGACTGAGATTTCATCTCAGTCCCGATAAAAAAGCGGGCTAACCGCTAATTACTTGGTTAACCCGTGCAGCTTTGGGAACGCGCAGAGAAATTGCTATTGCAATACCAATTTGACATTGGCGTTTTGCAGACCACGCTGTTTTACTTCAGCCAAGGTCTTGTTAACAGCGTATTTTTGGTTGATGGAGTTGATCAACTCGGTTTGGTTATGCTTCTTAGCAACACCCCAGAGGTCAGCGATTAGGTCAAAAGAACCATCGCTGTTGCGAGACCAACCTAGATCGTATTCGCCTTCCAAAACAGCCACGATGTCAGAACGAACGCGCTGACCGTTATAACCACGTACATCAGCTTCAGTCTTAACGCTGATACCTAGGTCGCGCAGGGAAGCCTTGAGGATTTCAGCATCGGTGATTTTGGTACGCAGAGTGCTAAAGTGAGACATTTGGGTTTCCTCCAATGAGAAGATTGAGAAAAACGACAACGGTTATCTTCGGCGAAGCCGCGCTTACCATGATGCGGCTTTTTTCGTAACTGCTAGCATTTTCAGCTAGCCTTTCCCCTTGGGTTAGCAAAGGAAAGCTTTTAAAACTCCATTCGCTGATATTCAGCAACGGAGGATGCTGCGGGGCGTGCCCTCTGTCTGGCCCAATCTCTGAGGGCTGTTACCTGTTCTTGCATGGTACGAGACAGCGGCAGGGTCGCCTTAAGCGCAGCAATAATATCTAATTGGGTGAACTCGCGGTCTTGGGCAAATGCTTCGTACATTGCCGCAACGAGCGCTTGTTCAATTTCTGCCCCAGAAAACCCGTCGGACATCTTGGCTAGTTGCTCTAAGTCGAAGCGAGAGATGTCTTCACGGCGCTTGGTTAGGTGGATTTTGTAAATATCCTGCCGTTCTTCAGGTGTGGGCAGATCCACAAAGAAAATTTCATCAAAACGTCCTTTCCTCAAGAACTCTCCAGGTAAGCGTTCTACTCGGTTGGCGGTTGCCATCACAAACACTGGAGATTTCTTTTCTTGCATCCATGTGAGGAAAGAACCAAAGATTCTACTTGAGGTTCCTCCATCAGAATCGGATGAACCTGTGCTACCTGCAAAGGATTTATCCAATTCATCGATAAACAGAATCGCTGGGGAGATGGATTCTGCTGTTTTTAGAGCATTACGCAGATTAGCTTCACTTCGACCCACCATCGAGCCGTCGTAGACTCGCCCCATATCCAAGCGCAACAGTGGTAAACCCCACAGTCGTGATGTAGTTTTGGCGATCAACGATTTACCACAACCTGGAACTCCTAGAATTAGCATCCCCTTTGGTTGAGGCAAACCATACTCTCTAGCTCTTTCTGTAAAGGCATTGGAGCGTTGCTTGAGCCATTTTTTCAGCTCTTCTAAGCCACCTACAGCATCAATGGTTTCATCTTCTTCAATGTATTCTAAGATACCATTGCGCCGAATTAGCTGCTTTTTCTCGGATAAAACTATATCAACTTCTTCTTCTGTTAGCCGCCCTGTAGTTACCTGCGCCTTACGATATACTTTCTCAGCTTCATCTTTAGTTAAACCTAAAGCTGCTCGCAGAAGCTTTTCTCGTGCCTCTGTTGTTAGCCTCCGTCCCCGATTTTGCTCTATATGGTGAGTTAAAACTTTATTTAACTCTGACATATCTGGCAAGGTAAAGTCGAGAACTACAACTTCCTTTTCCAATTCAATGGGTACTTGCTGCATCGGTGACATCAAAATGATGTTCTTTTGCATACCTTTAAAACTGGCGATCGCATCACGTAAAGACCTTGCAGTCGCAGGAGCATCAATAAATGGATGTAAATCTTTAAGAATAAATATACCGGGTTCTCTCTGCCGAATTATCCACTCAATAGCTGCCTCTGGAGAAACAGTATTGTGTTGAGTCACATTCCGGGGCTGACCATACTCAACGATGCCGTGAGTTACTGTCCAAACAAATATACGGCGTTGGGGCTTTAATACTTGAGCGATTGTGGAAATCGCTTGCTCAGCCCGCTCTTCCTCGGAGGTCACAAGGTAGATTAGAGGGTATTGAGCTTGAATTAGGATATTGAGCTCTTCTTTCATACAATCGACCTACTTGAGACCTTATACAGTACAGACATCGTTTTGTTGGTAACGACAACCGAAAATTATGAACCACTCATTCATAATTCCTATCTAGCAAGGAACCAACTCTTCCTCACCCTTAGGATGGGTTTCATCTTTTTCCATTTCATCAATGGGAAGATGCTCCTGACCAATTACTCCCGGCTGATTACCTAAAGCAACTAGTTCCCCATCGCGCAAAACCAGCGAACTCTCACAATTTGGACAGGAATGAACTCGATGAGTTCGCCCAAACGAAGAAGCTTCCACTTCCTCTACTAATTCTGAATTAGCCAGGTAGAAGACGAGAGCGCGTTCAGCCAGATCCGACATTGGTTCAGAATCAACGGCTGAACGAATCTTCAGCTTTCTGTGCAGCTCTGGCGACAAATACAAAGTAACCTTTTGCTTAGCTTGCATATAACTCTTTGACGGCCTTACCCGGGTATGTATATTACGTTATCGGCTGTCTTTTTACTTGTCAAGACAGCAAAACGTTTTGACGGCTTTATTGTTACATAATTTTACAAAGCCGACTTTTGTTTTAGTGACATAGTCACCAAACTGAGTTATTTATAAAACGAATACTCGATTTGGTTCCAGATGAAATCAAATCGCAGTAGAGTGTCTCTAAACTGCTCATAGAATTAACTTTGGCAACAAATGCAGTTACATCCGCAACAGTGAAAACATGTGGTTTAGTGCAAAAAATTTATACCATTGCTCAAGGCGTTAGCGGAGCGCTCGTCTTACTGATGATTCTGTGGGGATGTTCTGCACCTGCTTTTAACTCCTCCAATCTGACATGGAAGATTTATAGTAATTCCCGTTATGGCTTTGAGTTTCCGTATCCCAGCAACTGGACTACTTTAACAGCACCAGAAAACGATGATGGCATTGCCTTTGTATCACCACAAAACAACTCTGTGGAAATTCGAGGATGGGCAGTTAATCGGCTACCAAGGTCTATGACCGAAGAAGGGGACTTTGAAAAAACGATGAATCTTAACTTTCAAACAGCCCAAGGAGTATATGGAGTGATGCTTGTAGAAGTTAGTGCCCAAGTAAGTTCAATGACACTGACACTAACTCAGGCTCAAGTCAAATATCACTGGCAGGGTCGAAGCCAGAGCCAGGAATTTCCAGATTATTACCGTTTGTTTTACTACATTGCCCAGCAGTATCGAATTCCCAGCAGAGGAGGGAGATGAGGAAGATAATACTACCTTATCTTCCCCTGCTCCTCTGCTCCTCCACCTTCTTGCAAGACTCTTCTTTCTTTTGATGGTTGAGAGAGTACACAAACCTGATAGATTTAGCTATCAGCGAGTAAAAACTGGTAAAGATGAAAGTCCTTGTTATTGGTGGCGATGGGTATTGCGGTTGGGCAACTGCACTTTACCTTTCCAATCGAGGTTATGAAGTTGGCATTCTAGATAGTTTGGTGCGGCGGCACTGGGACAATGAACTGGGTATCGAAACTCTGACTCCGATCGCACCAATTCAGCAACGCCTCCAGCGCTGGCAAGATTTAACAGGTAAATCTATCGATCTGTTTGTCGGCGACATTACTAACTATGAATTTCTCAAAAAGACCTTAGACCGATTTGAGCCAAACGCCATAGTGCATTTTGGCGAACAGCGTTCGGCCCCATTTTCCATGATTGACCGCGAACATGCAGTTCTAACGCAGGTGAACAACGTAGTTGGCACGCTGAACTTACTGTATGCCATGCGGGAAGATTTTCCAGATTGCCATTTAGTGAAACTGGGGACAATGGGTGAATACGGCACACCCAATATTGACATTGAAGAAGGATATATCACAATTGAACACAATGGGCGCAAAGATACCCTGCCTTATCCCAAGCAGCCCGGTTCAATGTATCACTTAAGTAAAGTCCACGATAGCCACAATATCCACTTTGCCTGCCGGATTTGGGGATTGCGGGCTACAGACTTAAACCAAGGTGTAGTTTACGGTGTCTTAACCGAAGAAACGGGAATGGACGAACTGTTGATTAATCGCCTTGATTACGATGGCATATTTGGCACAGCACTGAACCGTTTTTGTATTCAAGCAACGATCGCACACCCCCTAACCGTCTACGGTAAAGGTGGACAAACTCGCGGATTTTTAGATATCCGAGATACAGTGCGATGTGTAGAATTAGCGATCGCCAACCCAGCTCAACCAGGTGAATTCCGGGTATTTAACCAATTTACCGAACAATTCAGCGTTGGTGACTTAGCATTGATGGTGAAAAAAGCCGGGAACGCCATGGGATTGAATGTAGAAATTAATAATCTAGATAATCCCAGAGTTGAGAAAGAAGAACATTACTTTAACGCTAAAAACACCAAACTTCTGGATTTAGGTTTACAGCCCCACTATCTCTCTGATTCTCTACTCGATTCTCTGTTAAACTTTGCCATCAAGTATCAGAAACGAGTTGATAAAAAGCAAATTCTGCCTAAAGTCTCTTGGCATAGAAGTTAGGTTAAAACCAATTCTCAAAAAGAAAGCTACAGATTCAACCATGTGCAGACCCAGATTGAATCTGGCTTTCTTAAATTACGAATTACGAATTACGAATTATGAATTGGTAAACCTCGCGTGCAGCTGGTTACAGAACCCTATTTAACCCAAGTAAATCGCTGGCCTAAAACTGGTCGCCATATTCTAGCACAATATGACGACCAGTTAATTGTTGTTTATCAAGCGTATCGTCCAGCTATTGGTAACTTCGCCGCCAAACACGGTTATTTTGGTAGTGAGTTCAGTTTTGACCGCATGAGTTGGATCGAGACTAACTTCTTGTGGATGATGTATTGTTCCGGATGGGGTACAGAAACTGGGCAAGAGGTGGTGTTGGCTATTTGGATTAAACGTTTGGCTTTTGATGAAATTTTAGCTAAGGCTGTTCATTCCAGCTATGTTCCAGAACTTTATCCAGATAAAAGTGTATGGCAAAGAGAACTGAAACAATCACAAATTCGGCTGCAATGGGATCCCGACCATCACCCATCTGGAGTCAAATTAGAACGACGTGCTATTCAGTTGGGCTTACGCGGTCAATTTTTAGCTGCTTATGCCAGAGATTGGATTGCGAACATTGAGGACATTTTGGACTTCGTATAAAAGCAGCGGCAAAACATTAATTCTGACTGTGCGGAATTGATTACGCCACAGGAGACGGTTTACTCTGTGTTTGATAGCGAAACGCAAACAAAGCTGCAATTATCTGCCTGTACTGAATAGTTTTTTATGAGAATTGCCCTATTCACCGAAACCTTTTTGCCCAAGGTTGACGGCATTGTGACACGCTTACGCCATACTGTTGACCATCTACAGCGTCATGGAAATCAAGTGTTAGTGATTGCCCCTGATGGTGGTATCACCGAACACAAAGGAGCTAAAGTTTATGGTGTGTCTGGCTTTCCCCTACCATTGTATCCAGAGTTAAAAATGGCGCTACCCCGCCCTAGCATTGGTTATGCTCTAGAAGAATTTCAGCCAGATATTATTCATGTCGTGAACCCAGCAGTTTTAGGATTGTCTGGGATTTTTTATAGCAAGGTTCTCAAGATTCCCTTAGTAGCGTCTTACCATACGCATTTGCCTCAGTATCTCCAGCATTACGGTTTAGGAATGCTAGAGGGAGTTCTCTGGGAATTACTCAAAGGCGCTCATAATCAAGCAGCATTGAATCTTTGTACCTCTACAGCGATGATGGAGGAATTAACGGCACACGGCATTGAACGAGTGTATGTATGGCAACGCGGGGTGGATACAGAATTATTTCATCCTGAATTAGCTAGTATTGAGATGCGATCGCATCTTTCCCAAAACCATCCAGAAAGCCCCTTGCTGCTCTATGTTGGCCGTCTTTCTGCCGAAAAAGAAATTGAGCGCATCAAACCGATTTTAGAGGCAATTCCGCAAGCCCGATTAGCATTGGTAGGCGATGGTCCCCACCGCCAAGCCTTGGAAAAACACTTTGCTGACACAAACACACATTTTGTCGGCTATCTGATTGGACAAGAGTTAGGTTCTGCCTTTGCTAGCGCTGACGCTTTTATATTTCCTTCCCGGACAGAGACACTAGGTTTAGTACTGCTAGAAGCCATGGCAGCTGGTTGTCCAGTGGTAGCAGCCCGTTCTGGCGGGATTCCTGATATTGTGACAGAAGGTGTAAACGGATATCTTTTTGAGCCAAAAGCAGATATTCAAGATGCTATAGCTGCTACTGTCCGCCTCTTAGAGCAGAAACAAGAACGAGAAATTATTCGTCAAAATGCCCGTAAGGAAGCAGAAAGTTGGGGATGGGCAGCTGCCACAAGTCAACTTCAAGATTATTATCAAAAAATACTGTTTTCAGAAAAACTGGTAAAAGCAGTTTAAATAGGGTTTTGACTTCTGGGAATCTGTCATATCGCCTCTAGTTAAAAACTCATCGTTTGGACTGAGGCGGTGAATAGAGAGATTTTCTTAAAGAAGTCATAATCAAAAAGATACTATAAACCCGGTTTCTTTAAGAAACTGGGTTTTTCAAACTCAGCACATCGACTTTCACGAATTTTTATGTGAGAATTCTATCCCCAATTCTTGAAAATCGTAATTATCATAGCAAGATAAATCTAAATTTTACAATCTAAAATCTAAAATCTAAAATTTCCATGACTCTTCCCAATCCTGGTAGCGTCTTGGCTACATTAACTGAACTTACTCAAGTTAATCGCACCCACGCTTTGTTGCGTCGTGTCAAAGACCTTTCTGTTAACGAATTTGTTTGCTTACTTGACTTTATTACTGCTGAGTTCCAGCAATTTCTCAGAGCGATTGAGCTAATCAATAATGAAACTCTAGAAACAATGTTAGAGCAAGTTCTAGAGGCAATTACACTCAAAATCGGACAAATTCTCCAAGCAGAACACACAGCAATTTTTTTAGTAGATTATGATAAAGGTCAGCTGTGGTCAAAAGTGCCCCAAGATAATACACAAAAATTTTTAGAAATTCGTATTCCTATTACAGTTGGTATTCCCGGTCATGTTGCCAGTACAGCTCAACATTTAAACATATCTGAAACCTCTATTCATCCGCTTTTCAGCCCCGAACTAGAAAAGCAAATGGGTTACACAATTCGCAACCTTTTATGTATGCCTGTTGTGAGTAGCAAAAATCAGACAGTTGCAGTAGTGCAACTAGCAAATAAAACTGGAAATACTCCGTTTAACTATGATGATGAAGAACGTTTTCGGGACTTTGCCTCTTCTATTGGAATTATTCTAGAAAGCTGTCAATCTTTCTATGTAGCAGCTCGCAATCAACGGGGTGCAGCGGCTCTGTTGCGGGCAACCCAGACGCTGGGGCAAAGTTTAGATTTAGAAGCAACTTTGCAAATAGTCATGGAGCAAGCCCGAATTTTAATGCAAGCAGACCGCAGTACGCTGTTTTTGTATCGTAAAGAAATGGGCGAACTCTGGACAAAAGTAGCAGCAGCAGATGGTACAAACATGATGGAAATCAGAATGCCAGCCAACCGTGGTATTGCTGGCTATGTAGCTTCTACAGGTGAAGCGCTGAATATTCCTGATGCTTATAAAGACCCCCGTTTTGACCCGACTACAGATAGAAGGACTGGGTATTTAACCCGCAATATATTATGTTTACCAGTGTTTAATTCCGCAAATGAATTAATTGGCGTAACACAGTTAATTAATAAGCATCAAGGTAGTTTTACTGCCTCTGATGAAGAGTTTATGCGAGCTTTTAATATTCAAGCAGGCATTGCTTTAGAAAATGCTCGTTTGTTTGAAAATGTACTGCTAGAAAAACAGTATCAAAAAGACATCTTGCAAAGTTTGTCAGATGCAGTAATTTCTACAGATATGGCAGGACGAATTGTCACAATTAATGATGCGGCCTTAGCGTTACTAGGCTGTCCTTTGGTTGAGGTTAATATCAAAAGTAACAAGCTTTTATGGGAACAAAATTTAATAGGTCGTTTAGTTTGGGAAGTTGTACCGATTGAAAATTTACAAATGCGTTTGGAGGATAGTTTAACAACTGGGGCAAAGCATTATGTACCAGAACAAAATTTGACGGTAGGACTGTACCAAGTCAAGAGTGAGGAGTTAAAAGTTAGGAGTGAAGACTTATTTCCCTCATGTCCCTTAATCAGCAATCAGCACTTAATTCTGGCGGTACGATCTCGCACTAATCCAGATATTTTTATTCCCTGGAACTTATCTTTGACTCCCCAATCTGAGTTTCTCACTTCTAGTCAGGTGCAAAAACTAGAACGCAGTATCAATCTGACTGTTAATCCCTTAACAAACCCAGAAGGTGGAGTGCGGGGTGGTTTGGTGGTTTTGGAAGACATTAGCCAGGAAAAGCGGATGAAAAATACCATGTACCGCTACCTAACTCCCCATGTTGCCGAGCAAGTTATGGTACTGGGTGACGACGCTTTATTGGTGGGCGAGCGCAAGGAAGTTACTATTTTATTTTCTGATATCCGAGGTTACACGACACTTACGGAGAATCTTGGTGCGGCTGAGGTAGTATCACTGCTGAATCAATATTTTGAAACGATGGTAGAGGCAGTTTTTAACTATGAAGGGACGCTGGATAAGTTTATAGGTGATGCCTTAATGGCAGTGTTTGGCGCGCCCTTACCACTAACAGAAAATCATGCTTGGAGGGCGGTGCAGTCAGCCCTGGATATGCGGCAACGTTTGGAGGAATTTAACCAACGGCGAATTATCCAGGCACAGCCTCAAATCCAAATAGGTATTGGCATTAGTTCTGGGGAAGTGGTTTCAGGCAATATTGGTTCGCACAAGCGCATGGATTATACCGTTATCGGGGATGGTGTAAATTTAAGTTCCCGCTTGGAAGGAGTTACCAAGGAATACGGTTGCGATATTATTTTGAGTGAGTTTACTCACCAGCTTTGCAGCGATTTAATTTGGGTGCGTCAGTTGGATAAAATTCGGGTTAAGGG
Source organism: Dendronalium sp. ChiSLP03b (assembly GCF_034531165.2). NCBI lineage: Bacteria > Bacillati > Cyanobacteriota > Cyanophyceae > Nostocales > Nostocaceae > Dendronalium > Dendronalium sp. ChiSLP03b. The sequence continues at coordinate 10,239 of NZ_JAVRBR020000088.1, forward strand.
TAAACATCAGGCGGTGAATATCTATGAGTTAATTAGCGATCGCACTACTCCCCTAAATACCATCACTCAAGAGTTTTTATACCATTACCATGCTGGACGTACTGCTTATTTATCTCAAAACTTCCGCCAAGCGATCGCCTGTTTTGAAGCTGCTAAACAGATTCGACCTACAGACCAAGCTGTTAACATTCACCTCGAACGCGCTCATAATTACCAACAAACACCACCTCCAGATTCTTGGGATGGTGTTTGGACAGTAATAACGAAATAGTCAACTGAAGTAGGAAGTATAAAATTTAATCCTGCATCTCGATCAACTTTCAGCGTCTCCACCTCCTGCCTGAAAAGGATTTTCACCAATTTTTAATTCTTTTTTCGAGTTTTTCAACTGTTTCCACAAAGCCTTTATTTGTTCGTAAGCTTCATCTGGAGATATTTTCCCACCTGTTTCTAAGTTACACACGTAACTGACTCGTTGAGCAAATTCTTGTAGATTCGCATTAAATACCAAGTTCTCTGGCTTTACTTGACCGTAATAGCGACCACGAGGATAGAGAAAATCATCTTTATTTACCATTTTTTCTCCACTTATTCAATTTCCTTACTATTTTTATATCTAAAGCTAAACCACTAACCACTCTCATCTCTGTTTTGTCAGACTATGAGAAACTAAATCATTGATACCCTTTTCAAAAAAGGTTGTCCAGGAATTGGTTCATTCTGAACTTTGAGAACAGAAGATAAATTGTGAAATGCTCTGATGGCAAGCAAACCGTACAAAATACTTCTACAGTAAGCTTCACAAACAAATTTTTCTAAAACTGACAAGATACAAAGGTTGACTCTCCTTGTTAATTGCCAGTTATTTCATCACTTATGAAATAAAGTTACATTGTAATTAACTTTACTTCAACTAAAACTGCCAATTATTGAGGATTATATACCTTTTATCAAAAAATACAGTTTTATAAAGTAATATTTATTACAATTTAATCTAAAATCTACTTAAAAAGACCATAACACATTCAAAAAACGATTGTCTTCTATCATGAGTTAGATGTTAATTGTAATTTTTTTGTCGCTGTGTACTGAGAGGTAATGGCTGGCTAAACCCTAATGGCTAATCTTCAATAACTAAAGATAAAATGGTTAAGCCCGAAAAGACAAAAGCTGTCCATCGCCTAAAACCTAACTTCCCACCATGTCTGTTCATTCTAAGTTATACGAAGGCAAAGCAAAAATTCTTTATACCACAGACGATCCGGAAGTCTTGTTGGCTGATTTTAAAGACGATGCCACTGCCTTTAACGCCCAAAAGCGCGGTACTATTCTCGGCAAGGGACAAATCAATTGTAGCATTTCCAGCCAGCTATTTAAACAATTGGAAGCACACGGTATCAAAACTCACTTTATTGACAGCCCGTCCCCAAATCAAATGCGAGTCAGGTCAGTCAAGATTTTGCCATTAGAAGTAGTTGTGAGAAATATTGCTGCTGGTAGTCTGTGTCAGCAGACAGGCTTACCAGTGGGTACAGTTTTGAAACAGCCTTTGGTAGAGTTTTATTACAAAAACGACCAATTGGGCGATCCGCTGTTAACACGCGATCGCCTGCTGTTAATGGAACTAGCCACTCCGGAACAAGTGGATGCAATTACCAATCTTGCATTGCAAATCAACCAATTTCTCAGTGGATTTTGGCAGCAGTGCGGCATTACCCTAGTAGACTTCAAACTAGAATTTGGTTTGGACTCACAACAGCAGTTGCTCTTGGCAGATGAAATTAGTCCCGACACTTGCCGTTTGTGGAACACAGCAGAAGCAGACCCTAACCGCCGGGTAATGGATAAAGACCGCTTCCGCCGAGACCTAGGGAATGTAGAAGATGCTTATCAGGAGGTTTTACAACGAGTGCTTCAAGCAGTAGAAAGTAAAAATTAACTGGGCAAAATAAATTAAACTCGTGTGAATCGTCTTTTGTTAACTGACTAGTTTGTGATGGTGTGTGGATGTGAAGAGGAATGTAAAGAAAATGCGTTTATCTCCAGTATTGGTGGCAGCTGTAGCAATTGCAGCGCCCTTAGGCGGCTCGCTGAGTGCAAATGCACAAACCGCCGACAGTCTAAAACAGACAGCAGAAGTTTTTACAGCCGCGACAAATCAGCAGCCAGAAAAGAATACAAGTCAAGATTTGGCTAATGAGATTCCAAAATCTCTATCTAACTCAACAAAAGTCAAAGTACTGGAGGATACTCAGTTCAAAGTTGTGGGAGTTTTCCCAGCTAAGTCAGTAACAGCAACATCAGCGGAAATAGTACCAACTTTCACAACCCCGACAACTGCACAAAATCCTGGGACAATCCTCAACCCTCCAACTTCCACTCCAGAAACTTTACCCCCAGCCACTGAGCAACAACCGGCTTCTCCAACACCTGAAACCCCAAACCCTGCAATTCAACAACAGCCCAATTCCACTCCACAGATTTCACCCCCAGCAACTGGGCAACCAACGCCTTCCCCATCTCCTGGCACTATTCCTGGTCAGCAGTCTCCAAACGCGACCCCAGAAACTGAAGAACCCCGTGTGCTGGTGTCGGAAGTAGTAGTCAAACCTCAGACAGGGCCACTACCACCAGAACTGGAGAACCAAGTTTACCAAGTAATTCGTACTCAACCAGGACGGACAACAACCCGCTCCCAACTACAAGAAGATATTAATGCCATATTTGGTACTGGCTTCTTCTCCAACGTCCAGGCAGTACCAGAAGATACGCCCTTGGGAGTGCGAGTCAGCTTCATTGTGCAGCCCAACCCCGTCCTGACGAAAGTGCAAGTGCAAGCTAATCCTGGCACTGGTGTTGCTTCCGTACTCCCTGCCACAACCACAGATGAAGTTTTCCGCGAACAGTATGGTAAGATACTCAACTTGCGCGACTTGCAGGAAGGTATCAAGCAGTTAACCAAGCGGTATCAAGACCAAGGTTACGTGCTAGCAAACGTGATTGGAGCGCCGCAAGTCTCTGAAAACGGAGTTGTCACCTTACAAGTAGCAGAAGGGGTAGTAGAAAACGTTAAAGTCCGGTTCCGCAATAAAGAAGGTCAAGAAACAGACGAAAAAGGGCAACCAATTCGGGGTCGCACACAAGAGTATGTGATTAAACGAGAATTGGAGTTGAAGCCAGGACAAGTATTCAACCGCAACACAGTGCAAAAAGACCTACAGCGGGTATATGGACTAGGATTGTTTGAAGATGTGAATGTCTCCCTCGATCCTGGTACTGACCCCAGTAAGGTGGATGTGGTTGTGAATGTGGCCGAACGTAGCAGTGGTTCGATCGCCGCTGGCGCTGGGATTAGTTCTGCCAGTGGACTGTTTGGTACAGTGAGCTATCAGCAGCAAAACCTGAATGGTAGAAACCAAAAACTAGGGGCAGAGTTACAGGTAGGACAGCGGGAACTACTTTTTGACCTGCGATTTACCGACCCCTGGATTGCGGGCGACCCCTATCGGACTTCTTACACAACCAATATTTTCCGCCGCAGTTCCGTTTCGTTGATTTTTGATGGTACAGATGAGGATATTAGAACCTATCAAGTAGGGCAAACAGATGATGGCGATCGCCCCCGTGTTTTACGTTTAGGTGGCGGTGTCACCTTTACCCGCCCTCTTTCCGGTAATCCTTACGAAAGATCGGAATGGACAGCTTCAGCAGGTTTGCAGTATCAAAGAGTTTCCACCCGTGATGCCGATGGCAACATCAGAAAAGAAGGAGCGGTTCTCGATGAGGCTGGAAATATCGTTAGGGGAGAACCAATTGACCTGAGCTTCTCTGGGGAAGGTGAAGACGATTTACTGCTATTCCAATTAGGGGCACAGCGCGATCGCCGCAATAATCCCTTACAACCCACCAACGGTTCTTATCTCCGCTTCGGCATCGATCAGTCAGTACCCATAGGAACAGGTAGCATTTTACTTACCAGATTACGAGGTAGCTACAGCCAATATTTACCTGTTAACTTTATTAGTCTCGCCAAAGGGCCACAAACCCTAGCATTTAACTTGCAAGGAGGAACTATCCTTGGTGACTTGCCTCCTTACGAAGCATTTACCCTTGGTGGTAGCAACTCTGTTCGGGGTTATGAAGAAGGTGCATTAAGTACTGGACGCAGTTATGTGCAAGCATCTGTTGAGTATCGCTTCCCAGTTTTTTCCGTGGTCAGTGGCGCACTATTTTTTGATGTTGGTAGCGATCTGGGAACCAGTACTGAAGCAGCCCGATTATTGGATAAAAACGGAACCGGCTACGGCTATGGTCTGGGTGTGCGCGTACAGTCACCATTAGGGCCAATTCGCATTGACTATGGTCTCAGCGATGACGGTGATAGTCGCATTAACTTTGGTATTGGTGAAAGGTTTTAAGTAGTCATTAGTCAGTAGCAAATGACTACTGACTAATGACCATTGACTAATCAGGGGCTTTGCCAAAACTTCACATGAATGATACAAATCTAAATATATTTACTTTTCGCTTATGCAACAGCACACCATAGCAGCGGAAATCGCCGCAGCTGGAGTGGGACTGCATAGCGGTGTAAGTACTCGTGTACGGATACTACCAGCTGAGGCAGGAAGCGGACGCTACTTTGTACGAGTGGATTTACCGGATTTACCGATAATTCCAGCCCAAGTTGCAGCAGTAAACCACACTGTTCTTTCAACTCAGTTAGGTAAAGGTGAGGCATGTGTTCGCACAGTAGAACATTTATTAGCAGCGCTAGTGGGTATGGGTGTGGATAACGCCCGCATTGAAATTGATGGCCCTGAAGTACCACTTTTAGATGGTTCGGCAGCAGTGTGGACGACCAGCATTGCCCAAGTTGGTTTAGTCTCACAATCAGTCGCTAACAACCAAGTCCCTTTGGCTGTTAAAGAGCCAATATGGATCTATCAGGGCGATGCCTTTGGTTGTGCCCTCCCAGCACCGGAAACCCGCTTTAGTTACGGTATCGACTTCGATCTGCCCGCTATTGGTAACCAATGGCACAGTTGGTCACCTCCTACTGATTTAGGAATAGCTTCTGCTAGCTTTGCTGCGGAAATTGCTCCTGCACGTACTTTTGGTTTACTGCATCAAATTGAACACTTACAAAAAACGGGATTAATCAAAGGTGGCAGTTTAGATAATGCACTCGTTTGTGGTCCTGAAGGTTGGCTAAATCCACCATTAAGATTTGCAAATGAGCCAGTTCGTCATAAAATCTTGGATTTAGTAGGAGATTTGAGTTTATTAGGAACTTTTCCTCATGCTCATTTTTTAGCGTACAAAGCCAGCCACAATTTACACATTCAACTGGCTCAGAAAATTTTAGATTTAGCGGAAAGTTGCTATAGCGAAGCGTTAGCGAGTCCTCGAGCCTTGGAGAGTTTCCCTGTGCAGCAAACTTTCCAAGAAGGATTTTAGATTTTGGATTTGGATTTAATTTAAAATCCAAGATGATTAAAGGTTTCAGCGTACAACTACTTTAAATCCCAAATTCAAAAAACCACACTGCCCATGTCAATCCTCACCGAAGTCAATACTACAGACACTACATTACCTACATCTACCGAACAACAGTCTACTAATGAGACTAAAACCACATCTGAGATTAAAACTACTTTCACATCTGAAGAAATCCAGCAACTGCTACCTCACCGCTACCCATTTTTACTTGTAGACAAAATAATTGACTATGTGCCAGGGAAACTAGCTATAGGCGTTAAAAACGTCACTGTCAACGAACCTCAGTTCCAAGGACATTTCCCAGGACGACCACTGATGCCAGGAGTGCTGATTGTAGAAGCGATGGCACAGGTCGGGGGTATTGTTTTGAAGCAACTGCCTGGATTTGAAGACGGACTGTTTGTTTTTGCTGGTATCGATAAAGTCCGCTTCCGTCGACAAGTAGTACCAGGAGATCAACTAGTGATGACGGTGGAACTGTTAACGGTAAAACAACGTCGTTTCGGTAAGATGCAAGCCCGTGCCGAGGTTGACGGTCAGCTCGCTGCCGAAGGCGAATTGATGTTTTCTTTGATTAACTAAAAATTTGCCTTTTAAGTGTGGGTACAGCCGTGATGTGCCCTTACTTAATCCTGAACCAGGATAGCAGTAAAAAAATAATCCATAATAGCATTTTAAAATTTCTTGATTTTTGACTCCCTCTCTTACGAGACGCTACGCGAACACACTGAACTTGCTTTGCCCGACACTTTCGGCCACTGAATACTTACACACTTAGCAACGCCAGTCGCATTAACTTTGGCAATCAAAGCACAGCGCTGGCTCTCAAAGACAGTTCTGGAGATTCACCCTTGAAGACGCTTATTCATCCAACTGCTGTAATTCATCCTAAGTCGGAACTCCACCCAACAGTGGAAGTCGGTGCCTATGCTGTGATTGGAGCGCATGTCAAAGTCGGGCCTGAAACAATCATTGGCCCTCATGTAGTGCTGGAAGGGCCTTGTGAAATTGGAGCGCGAAATCAGTTTTTCCCAGGTGCAGCTATCGGTATGGAACCCCAGGATCTCAAGTTTGTGGGAGAACCTACTTGGGTCAAAATTGGCGACAACAACTTGATTCGTGAGTACGTCACCATTAACCGCGCCACTGGTGCAGGTGAAGCAACGGTGATTGGCAACAATAATTTGCTGATGGCTTATGTGCATGTAGCTCACAACTGCGTAATTGAAGACTCTGTGGTCATTGCTAACTCTGTGGCGTTGGCAGGTCATGTCCATATAGAATCACGGGCAAGGTTAAGTGGAGTTTTAGGTGTCCATCAATTTGTGCATATCGGTGGGATGGCAATGGTGGGTGGCTTGGCACGTATTGACCGCGATGTGCCACCTTACATGCTGGTAGAGGGAAATCCAGCACGAGTGCGAACCCTCAATCTTGTGGGACTCAAACGTTCTGGCATGAACTCAACCGACCTACAAATCCTCAAAAAAGCCTTCCGCATTCTTTACCGCTCTGGCTTAACCTTTAAGGATGCCTTAGAACAGTTGGAACAACTAGGAGAAACCGAACAACTGCAACATCTACGTCGCTTCCTGCTACTTTCTCAGATGCCAGGAAGGCGTGGATTGATTCCTGGAAAAAAAGGTAAACCAAGCCTGAACGATGAGTAGGGAGTGGGGGAGATAAGGATGAGGAGGATAAGGGGGGACGTGGGGATGGGGGATAAGGAAAATAACTAATAACTCTCCTGAGTTCTGAATTCTGACTCCTGCCTCCTAATTTCTATTAATTACTAAGTTAACAAATGCGGATATTTATCAGCACTGGCGAGGTGTCTGGCGATTTGCAAGGGTCGCTGCTAATTACGGCTATGAAGCGTCAAGCTGCTGCTAGTTTGCAATTAGAGATTGTGGCTCTGGGCGGCGAGAAGATGGCAGAATCAGGGGCAACCATTCTAGGCAATACCAGTGGTATTGGCTCGATGGGTTTGATAGAATCCCTGCCTTATATTTTGCCTACTCTCCAGGTGCAACGCCAAGCGATCGCCTACCTCAAGCAAAATCCCCCTGACTTAGTAGTGCTGATTGACTATATGGGACCAAATATCGGCATTGGTACTTACATGCAAAAGCACCTGCCACAAGTGCCTGTAGTGTATTACATTGCACCCCAAGAGTGGGTGTGGTCAATGAGTTTGCGTAATACTTCCCGAATTGTCGGTTTCACAGACAAACTCTTAGCAATCTTTCCAGAGGAAGCACGTTATTTTCGCGCTAACGGCGCAAATGTGAGTTGGGTAGGGCATCCTCTCATAGACAGAATGCAAAGCGCTCCTAGTCGCCTCGAAGCCCGCGCTAAATTGGGTATTGAACCGAAACAGATAGCGATCGCTCTTTTACCCGCCTCTCGCCGCCAAGAATTAAAATATCTTTTACCAGTAATTTTTCAAGCTGCCCAAACTATTCAAGCGAAATTACCTAAAGTTCATTTTTGGATTCCTCTGTCTCTAGAAATTTACAGACAGCCAATTGAAGAGGCTATTAGACGTTACGGTCTGCGGGCTACAGTCGTATCAGGTCAACAAAAAGAAGTATTTGCCGCTGCTGATTTTGCCATTACCAAATCTGGCACCGTTAATTTAGAACTTGCTCTATTAAATGTGCCGCAAGTTGTAGTCTATCGCTTGAATCCCGTTACTGTTTGGATTGCCCGAAAAATTCTTAAAGGTTCCATACCTTTCGCTTCACCAACTAATTTAGTAGTGATGAAGCCGATTGTGCCAGAGTTGTTACAAGAGCAGGCAACACCAGAGAATATTACCCAAGCAGCAATGGAATTACTAATCAATCCTGAGCGCAGACAGCGAACTTTGGCAGATTATGCCCAAATGCGATGCTGTTTGGGAGAAGTAGGGGTATGCGATCGCGCGGCTCAAGAAATTTTGCAAATGCTAAATAAAGGGTAAAGGATGAAGTATGAAGTATGAAAGTATAAAATTTCAGCCTTCACCCTTCACACTTTTTGGTCATGGCTCATGAGATGATAAAGCAACGGCCGATCGCAGTTGACCTGTTTGCAGGTGCAGGTGGCATGACCCTTGGCTTTGAACAAGCTGGCTTTGATGTGCTGGCATCTGTGGAAATCGACCCCATTCACTGTGCCACACACGAGTTTAACTTTCCTTTTTGCTCTGTGTTATGCAAAAGCGTTGTAGATACAACAGGGGAAGAAATTCGCAATAGGTCGGAAATAGGCGATCGCGAAATTGATGTTGTTATTTGTGGTTCACCCTGCCAAGGATTTTCATTAATAGGCAAACGAGCTTTTGATGATCCGCGAAATTCCCTGGTGTTTCACTTTCATCGACTGGTTTTAGAGCTAAAACCGAAATTTTTTGTCATGGAAAATGTTCGAGGCATAACTGTCGGCGAACACAAAAAAATTCTTCAAACCTTGATTAGCGAGTTTCAAAATAAAGGCTATCAAGTTGAAGAAAAATACCAAGTTCTCAACGCTGCTCATTATGGAGTGCCACAGTCACGGGAGCGTTTATTTTTAATTGGCGCAAGAGAGGATGCAGAGTTACCAAAATATCCCCAACCAATTACCCAAACAGCAAAGCCAAATGATTCCGCACGCCAAGATTCATTTGCACTTCCAATTGGACCGACAGTGCGGGACGCAATTGGAGATTTACCAGAAGCAGAACAATACTTAGAGTTACTACAAAGAGACTGGGTCGTAGCGGAGTATGGCAAACCTAGTAATTACACTCAGATTCTTCGCAGTATCAGCACTTTAGCGGATGATTATTCCTACCAACGTGAATTTGATTCTCGAATTCTCTCCTCAAGTTTGAGAACAAAACACTCACCGACGACTATTGAACGCTTTGCTGCTACGACTCAAGGAGAAAGAGAGCCAATTAGTCGTTTCCATAAATTGCACCCTGCTGGCGTATGCAACACCCTGCGAGCAGGCACAGACCAGTATAAAGGTTCTTTTACTTCTCCACGACCGATTCATCCATTTACACCCCGCTGCATCACAGTCAGAGAAGCAGCAAGACTACATTCTTACCCAGACTGGTTTAGATTTCATGTCACCAAATGGCATGGATTCCGGCAAGTCGGTAACTCTGTACCACCACTACTAGCAAAAGCTGTAGCAGCAGAGATTCTTCGTATTTTGAATGTCTCAGCTTTCAAGCCTAGTTTCCGGCAGCAGTTGGGAGATGAAAAGCTACTACAACTAAATATGTCACAAGCAGCACAACGTTACTATAGGGATTATTAAGTGTAATATCTGCAAGGTTTCACTAAGTCCAAGCACGGAAAAATGTACTATCTTCCCAAATATCAGCAGTCTGTTGAGCGATCGCAGTCAATTCTTTCTCATTCAGAGGCTGAAAAACACGCGCTATCTTGACATTATCTTCTAATTGTGTGATGGTTTCAGCGGCAATTACACAACAATCAACTCCAGGCTGAGACAGCGCATATCCCAAAGCTTGCTGCATACCTGCTAACCCACCAGGCTTAAACAGTCGTCCGTAAGCCGGGACTTTCATCGCAATTACACCGATATTTTTTTCTTGCGCTACTGGTAGAACTACTGGGATGAACAGACGAGGATGGTGTTTGTCCGCAGCATTCACAGGAATCAGCGTCGTGTGGAAAGGATAGCGACGCAATCCTTCAGCAATCACTGAAGGATCGTGATGTCCGGTAATACCTGCGAACCGCACAAGTTTCTGCTGGATTGCTTCTTCTAAAGCTTTGATAGCACCAGATTTACTAAATATGGTGTCGAGTTCTTGAGCAAAAGAAACGTGATGTAACTGCCACAAATCGAGATAATCTGTATTGAGACGTTTAAGCGATCGCTCCAATTCTCGCCATGCACCGTCTCGATCTCTTTTATCGGTCTTACTGGTTAAAAACAGCTTTGAGCGATGGGGTGGTAAAACTTTACCTAAATAATCTTCACTTGGGCCATAACTAGCCGCAGTATCAAAGTAACGGATGCCAAGTTCCAGCGCTTTTTGAATAATTGCCTCAGCTTCACGCTCTTTTCCTTGCCAGGATAGCGGTGTTTGTCCCGCTCCTCCCAAGCCGAAGATAGGTACTTTTACTCCCGTGCGTCCTAGCGATCGCTCTGGCATACTTGTTAGTGGTGTAGCGGTGTTAGCAGCATTTTTTTGCAAAGCAGTTGTTGCTACAATACTGCCAGTGACAGCAACACTGGTCATTAAGAAATTACGCCGTGTCTGTCTTTCTGTCATGATTGGCTTCAGCTAAATCGCTTCTCTTATGTTAGCTAAGGAAAATTAATTTGAGACAGTAAAACTACTGGTAGACTAGGTACACTCTGAAAGCGGCGATCGTTGCTTAGAAAGGTAGAACATTTACCTTGAACAGCATTTAAAATTCCCATACATCCCGTTCTTGGCGAATAAATTTATCAACTTCTTCTGGTGTGGTAAAACTGCCTTTAGCAGATCCGATAAAGCTAGTTAAAGACTTTTCAGACTGCTGTGGAAGTGACTCCAGAAGTATTATCACTTCTACAGTGGCACCAGTTGGAAGTTCTGGAGAACAAATTTTCACTACACCACGGCAAAATTTATCAGTCTTGTAAACAAAGTTAGGATAAGTCAAACTTTATCCACAAAATATTCAAAAACTAGCGTTCCTTTGTAATAACAGAGCTACCATTACTAACACTTACTTTTTGAATAAAAGTATCAGAAAAGTATGCAAAAATATCCTTTGTCATTTTATTAGCAATACTTTCAAAATTTTGGGTTGTTAATCCAGATGTTGTATCACCACTTAAAGTAATAGAAACAGTTAGGAGATGAGGAGTTGAATCATCTTCATCATCTACTACTTCTAATTTAGTTTCTGCTATACCTAAAGTAAATTCTTCACACCAAGCTGGAGACTGTTCACCCGTTTGCTGCCAAGAAACTTTCACTCTTTTGATAGATGCAGCATCTAAACTAGTTATTCCTTTGTGAACAAATGTAACTAAGGCTTGCTGATTTGGTATTTGGACAGATTCCAGCATTACCTGTAAGCAAGTGTTTTTCAGGATAACTGTAGCAGTGATACCCTTGGGTTGTAAGTGGCGATTCATCAAACAGGCGATCGCTTCTGTATCTCCCTGTTTAGCAAGTTCTAAAATATGCGGCTGTATCATAACCATTACCAAAGCAAAGCTGAGAAAATAGTCTTTTATCCTAGGATTCCCCATTCACAGCTGGAACTAACATTTTGAGAATTTTCTAGGCATATTTTCAAAATTTTCTGAGATTTATTGAAATTCACCACATCAGAGAACTTCAGAATTCAAGTGACAACATTGTCAAAATTGAAACCTTTAGTTAACCGTCATGCCAGCTTTACTTACATACACTCAACAGCCTTGGACAGGAACTTATAGTGAAATAATTGATGTGCGATCGCCTAGTGAATTTGCCGAAGATCGTATTCCCGGCGCGATTAATTTACCAGTCCTAAATGATGCTGAACGCGCTGAGGTAGGAACTATTTATAAACAAGTTTCCCCCTTCACTGCACGGAAATTAGGTGCTGCTTTAGTATCAAAAAATATCTCCCAGCATCTGAGTCAACACTTTGCAGCTAAAGATAAAGACTACTATCCTTTAATTTATTGCTGGCGGGGTGGACAGCGTTCCAATAGCATGGCTTTGGTGCTGACGCAAATTGGTTGGCGCGTGACGTTACTCGAAGGTGGTTATAAAACTTATCGTGCTTATGTACAGCAACAATTAGAAAGTTTACCAGAACAATTTACCTACCAAGTGTTGTGTGGTCTGACTGGTAGTGGTAAAACTTATATTTTAGATAAGATGCGTCAGTATGGCGCTCAAGTTTTAAATTTAGAAAATTTGGCTAACCATCGCGGTTCTTTACTAGGTGAAGAATGGCAAGGAAAACTTTCGCCTCAACCCTCACAAAAATATTTTGAAACCCTGCTACTAGAACAATTGGAAAAGTTTAATTTTAATCAGCCAGTGTGGGTAGAATCAGAAAGTCAAAAAATTGGACAAGTTTATTTACCTCAGTCTTTGTGGAGAAAGATGAAACAAGGTAACTGCATAGAAATTCAACTACCGATAGCTGCTAGAGTCCAGTTTCTCTTAAAATCATATCCGCATCTAGTCAATCATCCCGATATTTTAAAAAATAAGTTGAACAAACTTAAATCTCGCTGTGGAGGAGAAAAACTCAGCCAGTGGTACAAATTAATTGATGCTGGTAAATGGAATTTATTTGTGCAAGATATTTTACAGTTTCACTACGATCCCATTTATAGCCAGTCGATGAAACGTTTCTTTCTGGAAGCAGAAAAAGTATTATCTATCTCAGATTTATTAGATAGTACTATTGATAATTTAATAAAATCGTTACTATTAAATAATTTAGCAGTTCACTGAGTAAGTAAACAATTGATATTAGTCATATTTCTTCTTTGTGTAAACTAACAAAACTACAATATTAATTACAACTTTAAAATATGAAGATTAATCAACATCATACTTGGCCATCAACAGTAGAAGAAGCCATAACTATCCAAGAACAATTGCGATCGCAGGTAATTATAGAAGATAAATTCAAGGAACCCGTCCAGTACGTTGCTGGAGTAGATATGGGTTTTGAAGCCGATGGTACCATTAGCCGTGCAGCAGTAGCAGTGCTGAGTTTTCCCGATTTGCAGGTGATTGAAACGACCTTAGCGCATCGTCCAACAACCTTTCCCTACATTCCTGGTTTCCTCTCCTTTCGGGAAATTCCGGCTGTCCTCGACGCTTTGGAAAAGATTACAACAATACCAGATATTATCCTGTGTGATGGTCAGGGAATCGCCCACCCTCGCAGATTGGGTATAGCTTGCCATCTAGGAATACTCGTTGATATACCGACAATTGGTGTAGCAAAATCATTACTGATTGGCAAACATGAGGAACTGCCAGAAACAAGAGGCAGCAGGCAACCACTTATACATCGGGGTGAAACAATAGGAGCAGTTTTAAGAACACGTACAGGAGTCAAACCCGTGTATGTATCTAGCGGGTACAAAGTCAGTCTAACTACAGCAATTGACTATGTATTGCGCTGCACGCCAAAATATAGACTGCCAGAAACCACACGTGTTGCTGATAAATTGGCATCTGCGAGATAATACCAAGATTTTCGATATTATTTTGTTGAAGTTTGTGCTAAATACTTGCTTGCTTCTACTCAATCGTGTTAGGAATCGCACAGAAAGGAGTTGAAGTAGCTAAATACGAGTTACCCAAGTTAGAACAATGAACGCACTAACTTTACAGTGGAACGATGCAGGTCAAAACAAAACTCAGAACATTTACGAACAACAACCAAGCAAAAATCCTGGCACAGTTCGCATCGGTCGCGATCCACTCCGGTGCGACATTGTTGTGAGTAACCCGACTGTATCAGGTTTACACGTTGAAATCTTTTTTCATACCCAACAGCAGCGTTTTTTAATTAGAAATCTGCGATCGCAAAATCCTCCCCTTGTGGATGGACAGCAGCTTGTCCAAGGCGAAAGACCTTTAAGCGAAGGCAGTGTAATCTATTTGGGTCAAATGCAACTCCAAGTTACTGCCATTGTCATCAACAGCATTCCCGCAACAATTTTGACACCACCGCACCCATCGGTGACAAACCCCCATCTACCTACACCTCCACAGCAGCCACAAATAAATCCGAGACACCACCATCATCAACCAGCACCACAAGGGGTTTATGGCTTAGAGTGTCCCAAATGTCATAGAATTTCCCCCGCAGAGAATCTGCAAATAGGCTGTCCTTGGTGTGGCACATCTTTGGCTGCCGCAGTAAGCGTGTTGGTAGCACCCAGTAATTGAGAGCAGGGTAGGCTGGGGGAGAAGAATTACTCCTAACTAATGACAACTGACAACTGACAACTGACAACTGACAACTGACCAATGACTAACTTACAAATTCAATTAAGTTGGGACGATCCGGCAACAGGAGAACGGCGAGAACCAAAGTTAAGTGTGCCCATAGCCTTTGGTAGAGAATTCGCTCGCTTACCTGCTGAACATGGAGGACAGCGCGTCTCCAGAATGCTGCTGAATAGTAACGAAGTTTCTCGTTATCACGCCCTCATCGACTGGGAACAAAACCAGCCAGTGGTGATTGACCAAGGGAGTGTGAATGGTATATTTGTCAACGGTCAACGACAAATACGCAGTGTTCTAGCTAACGGGGATACATTACAAATTGGTCCCTACATGATGACGGTGACGTTTGGTGCTAGTGCAACTACCCAAGCCACCAGCCCTCCTTCAATGATTCGGTTTAACCCAAATACCGATATCCCAGACCCTAGCTTACCTCCAGCCCCACCTGTAGTAACAGCCAGTAACAATTTCCCACCAGCAGTATTTCAGACGGAAAAAGTCCCAGTGCAAGCACTTCATGCCACAGGGCTAGCAGTGGATGAATCTGACTATCTCGCAATTGGAGCTGGATTAGGTAGCTTTGTCTGGGTTGATTTGCTGCGAATTAGTGGTGTCAGTGCAGACAAGATTGTGGCTTTGGGATTAGAAGGGGAGCCGTATGCGCGTTATCGGCGGCTGTGTCAAAATTCGCAAATTCCCTTACATGAAAGACTGCGATCTAATTCTGATTCTTGTCCTGATAATATTTGGGGCTGGCCTAGTTATGCCTTGCGGGAAGCTTGGCGAGACTTCACTAAAGGTCAGATCAATTCCGCAGGGAAGTACTTGTGGCAGGTATTTGCTGAACCAACCTTTGCCGAAACTTATACGCCTCGTTCCGGTAATGTCTTTGATTCTATAGATCGGGAAGTGAAACGCATTGGCTGGAATCAAATTTATCGTTATGGGCGAGTTAGGGCAATTCGTAAAACAGATGATGGCAGATATTGCGTAGCCTATTCTCGCGGCCCGGGAAATCATGCTTTTTTAGTTAGTCGTTATTTACATTTAGCTACTGGATATCCAGCTATTCAGTTTCTCCCAGATTTGCAAGCCTATCGGGAAAAATACCAAGATTTTAAATCTGTGGTAAATGCTTATGAAACACATACTCACGTATACGAGCAACTAGAGCGACAGGGTGGTACTGTGTTAATTCGAGGGCGGGGAATTGTTGCTTCGCGGATTATTCAACGCATTTATGAGGCTAGAAAGCAAAATCGGAATATTGCAGTTTTGCACTTGATGCGATCGCCCAAACCCCAAGGTAACAAATTCCAACAAGCCCAGCGTCAAGTCAAAAATCATTACGAATTGCAACCATTTAACTGGCCGAAAGCTTGTTGGGGCGGTGACCTGCGCGTCATCTTAGAACAAGCTAGTCCTGAGGAACGCAAGAGGTTACTAACAGATTGGGGCGGCACTACCACCGCTGACCGCCGTGACTGGCAACGCATTACTGAACAAGGAATCAGTGAAGGCTGGTATCAAATTACCTTCGGGCAAGTGGTGAGTGTGGAAAGAGATGCCCAAAACCGCACCATTACACATATCCAAGAAAAAGGTTTTGGGCAAATGAATCTAGCCGCCGACTTTATTATTGATGCCACTGGACTAGATGCCAAAGTGGAAGCAAGTCCTTTACTAGAGGATTTGGTAAAACATTACAACTTGCCCATAAACCAGCTAGGGCGATTGGTTGTGGCAAATAACTTTGAGTTAGTAGAAATGCGTAGTGCCAAGGGTCAAATATATGCGGCCGGGGCAACAACTCTCGGTGGCCCCCATGCAGCAGTTGATAGTTTTTTGGGCTTACAGTACGCTGCACTAGTCGCCGTTGATGGACTCGCTGCTGCCCGCGCACCTGGAGTCCAGCGTTTGAATGCTTTCATTTCCTTTGGGCAGTGGTTGAAGTGGGCACTCAATCAGTCACCTTAGTCGAGTTTGAGAAAAGCAGGGCGGTAAGAAATATAAAGAAAATGTTAACCCTCCACTAGCCAAGTATCAAATTTTTTGGTACTGTATTCAGTACTTAAAATCCGAATATAGTAATTTCTATCGCTGTTGCTTGCAGAATTCACAAAGATAGTCGTTAATGGTATAGAAATGTATAGAATCTTGTAAAGATATAAAATATATTTCTTTTTAAGATGCAAACAATCGAGCTTTCTTCCCCAATGCAGCTGTCTATACCACCAAACCACTGTCAGCCTTTGAAGATTGTCGCACTGGGGGATAGCTTAGTCTATGGATTTGGCGATCCAGAAAGAGGAGGCTGGGTCGAACAACTACGGCGCTGGTGGATGTTGCCCGATCGCGGCGGTCATGTACTGTACAACTTGGGAGTACGAGGCGATCGCACACAGCAAGTAGCCCAAAGACTAGAAGTAGAATTCCGCCATCGCGGCGAACTCCGAAATCGCGTTCCCGACTTGATTATTTTGTCAGTAGGAGTGAATGATTCAGCGCGGTTAGCTCGTCCTGATGGACGAAATTACACAGATTTTGCTGTATTTGAATCAGAAATTGCATCTCTACTAGATATGGCGCAGCAACTTTGTCCCGTGTTGTTTGTCGGCATGGTGCCAGTGGATGAATCCAAAATGCCATTTCTAGACTGTTTTTACTACAATCATAGCGATCAGTACCGCTACAAAGAAGCTACTCGACATGCTTGTTTAAAACGGCGAATTCCCTATCTGGATATTTTCGAGCGATGGATGGAACGCGGTGAAACTTGGCGACTCCAACGTCTGAGCGTAGATGGTCTTCACCCCAATACACTAGGCTATCAAGCTTTGTTAGAGGACGCGATCGCTTGGGAAGCACTTGCAACCTACCATTCTCAATCTCATCATCATCTGACGCAATTATCGCCAGTCCAAATTTCTAAACATTAAAAATCTGTAGTGTGACATTTTGCAGCGCAGAAAGTAGATTTTAGTAAGGAAAATGAGTAACATTTTTAGCTGATTCAACTTCCTCTCAATAGTAGTCAACAGTCATTAGTCAACAACCACTACGAGTATTTATGCAACTTAAATGCACTCTAGCTGACTACAAAATTTATAGTGAGTAACTTTCTGTTAATTCTTTAATGTAGTCACCCAATTCTTAATCTTCATAAAGTTATAAATCACCATATTAAGTTTTTAATAATACTTGTCTCAGCTTGTGATTCAAGTCGTAAGCTGCTGCTGGAATTATGTAATCTGAAAACAGCTAAGCTAACTAATGATGAACTTGAGGTCTGATGACTCCTAAAATTCTGCGTCAGCTCTGGTCTGTGGTTGAAAATTCCCAAACCAAGACCCTCTTGCATATGGACGATGCTAGCTTGGTGCAATGGTTGGTAAAACAAACCACAACGCAAGCTTTGTTAGATTCCAACGAAACCGATTTTCTCTGTGACTACATTCAATCTCGACTAGCTCTGATCCGCGATCTCGCTTATGAGCGTCAGTGTTGATATTAACAAACTATCAACAGATTAGTCCATAGACAACAGTAATACCTATTGGTCATAGACTAAAGACTATTGGTTTCTTTGGGGTAAATAACCTTCAACTAAGCAATCGGAACCTACCACACGCCAACGGACACGTTCTAAGGATAGTGCTTCGGTCATGGTGCTAAAACCTAAATCACCTACAGGTGTAGGAGCATGACTACCACCAATGATTTTCGGAGCGATAAAAGCAAGGATTTTTTGCACTGCTCCCTGAGCGATCGCACTAGCGGCTAGCGTACCACCACACTCCCATAACGCACTACAAAAACCCCGTTCATATAAGTGGATCATTGCACTCTCTGGAGTGAGTGAGGTTAATTCCACTACCTCCACCCCCTGTTTGAGCAAGAATTTTTGGAAATCGGGGTTAGCACCTACCTCTGTCAATACCAAAGTGGGAGCCTCCGCTGTTTGCCACAAGCGAGCGTTTTCAGGCAAATTCAGATGGCGACTCATTACCACCCGCAAAGGATTATGTGCCCCCAACTGATGGCTAGTTAGGTAAGGATTGTCCTGCCGTACTGTATTGCCACCTACAATTACCGCATCGCAAGCTGCCCGCAGTTGATGAACTTCACCACGGGCATTTTGGTTTGTTATCCAAGCACTATGGCCAGAGGTAGTAGCAATTTTGCCATCTAAAGTCATGGCATATTTCAAAATGCCCAAAGGTCGTTTGTAAAGAATGCGATGCACAAAAGCTTCATTGAGCTGTTGGCAAGCCTCTGTTTCCACACCTACCACTACTTCTACCCCAGCTGCACGTAAACGAGCAATACCGCCTCCAGCTACTAGGGGATTAGGGTCAACCATACCTACAACCACCTTAGCCACGCCAGCTGCTATCAACCCTTCCGAACAAGGGGGCGTGCGTCCGTAATGATTGCAGGGTTCTAAACTGACATAAACTGTAGCACCACGAGCGCGATCGCCTGCGGCTCTGAGGGCAAAAACTTCTGCATGAGGTTCACCTGCACGGGGATGAAACCCTTCCCCGACAATTTCCCCATTCTTGACAACCACTGCACCCACTAACGGATTTGGTGAAGTGCGTCCCAAAGCGCGACGGGCAAGTTCCAAACACCGCCGCATCATCAGGGAATCAAAATCACTCCCTACCCTTTTCCCAGTCGAATCCACTGTAAGCGTATTTTCTGGAGTGTAGTTAGGTAGAGATGCATCTGCTTGAGCGATCGCAGGGAAATTATCCATAATTTTGGGTAACGCTCTCAATATTTTCCACGCTAGCTGCTCTTTTGCGTGATTTTTTAACAGTAATATTTAGGTTTTACTTTTGACGATCTTAACTTACAGCAGTTTTCCAAAGCGTGGAAGATAGGATGTCAAAGTGGTTAAGAGTGCTGAGTTCTGAGTATAGTTTTCTCCTCTGCCCCCCTGCTCCCCCTCATCCTCCCATCTTCCTTGTCCCCTTTGTCCTTTGTTAAGTAATCGGACAGAATTAATTACACAATGTCATTGCGAGTGCAACGAAGTGAAACGAAGCAATCGCAAGGGTTTGGGATTGCTTTACTTTGTTCGCAATGACAGTAAATATTTTTGTCCAGCTACTTATTTCCCCGCGTCCCCGTGTCTCTGCGTCTCCCTGTCTTTGCGTTTCCCCACCCCTCCGAAAATCCAGCTAACGCGGCGGTAGCTTATCTACAATCGAATTATCCCTACACTCAAGCCGCAATTCCCCTAAATATGGAATTAAATTTGCGCTTCCCGGAGATTAATCAAGTTATTGTCAGACTTGATGACCTAGAAACCGACAGACTAAATTTTACATCCCCCTTAGCAGCCGAAGATTTGGAAGATATTCGCTGGTATTTTGAAGTCTATGCCACAAATTACACTACTGATGTGGATGATGAACGGGCAAAGCGGATTGAAGACAACTTCCAACGCTGGGGCGAAAGCTTATTTGAGGCTATTTTTCAACAACGTCCCACCCAGAGGATATTTAATGAATTTCAAGATGCGGATGAACCAGGACGTTTATTAACCATTAGCGCCAGTCATCCGGCAATTTTATCTCTACCTTGGGAATTATTACGCGACCCAGCATCAGATATTTATTTATTTAACGAAAATCCCCGAATTTCTGTGCGTCGTCGCTTGGCGGGGGCGGGGGGTGGACGCAGACCGTTTAAAGTTCAGCCAAAAGACCGTTTGCGGTTGCTGTTTGTGGTGAGTCGTCCCAGTGATGCGGGGTTTATTGACCCCCGTGGTGAAGCTAAGGCGGTGTTAGATGCGATCGCCCAGGAAGCAGCAGGAAGAATTGAGGTAGAATTTTTGCGATCGGCGACTTTGGATAATTTAGTCGCCCGTTTAGAAGACTCACGCCTACCACCGATTGATATTGTCCACTTTGATGGGCATGGCGTTTATGACCCCGATGGGCGATTCCACGAACGAGCGAAATCTAGCGACCCAGCGGGAGCGACAAAAGGGGAAAATAGCAATGGCAGCAATATGGGTTATCTGTTGTTCGAGACTTCAGAAGGCAAGATGGCCCTGATTACCGCCGAAACCTTGGGTGAAATGCTGCACCGTCAAAAAGTCGGGTTAATTGTTCTGTCTGCTTGTCAGTCAGCGATGGTAGCGGGAGAAGATGCTATGGGTTGTGTCGCCGCCAGATTAACCCATGCAGGAATTCCGGCGGTGTTGGCGATGACCTATTCGGTATTGGTAGTCACTGCCCATCAATTGTTTGCCAAATTTTATCAACGCTTAGTGCGGGCTGAAGGTATCGGTGCGGCGTTAGATAATGGGCGACGGGACTTGTACCTCAACAAAGAACGGGGCGAAAGGCGACGGGGAGACAAGCAAATTACTTTCAAATTACAAGACTGGTTTCTCCCAGCCTTGTATCAAGCCGCCGGAGACACCGCCCTATTAACCCCCTCATCCCCCTCATCTCCCTCATCCTCTTCATCCCCTGCATCTTCCACCAATCTTCCCGAACTCCAAGAAGCTGGTTTCTTTGGTCGCAGTCGGGAATTATGGGATATTGAACGCTGGTTTGTCCAAGGAACGCGGCGCATTACCATATCGGGTTTTGGTGGACAGGGAAAAACCTACTTAGCAGCCGAGGCGGGGCGGTGGTTGTCCCGCACGGGGATGTTTGAGAAAGTGTGTTTTGTGGATTATGCTGCTTTTCAGGGTGTGGATGCTGTAGGGTTGGCGGTGAGTACCTTGGCGACGGTGTTGGGACAGAATTTAATTGATGTGGCGGCTGTTAGTGCTTACCTCTCTGACCTCTCCCCCAACCCCTCCCCTGCGAGGGGCTACGGTGTACACACAAGTCGAAGTAAAGTAATAAGAGCAGGGGTTTTGAGGAGTAAAAGGCAGTGGAAAATCCAATCAGAATACACGCGCAAGCAGTTAAGGGGAAAGCATTTGGAGACGGGCGACTCTCTAAAA